>NZ_ALAS01000102.1 GCF_000290615.1 Heyndrickxia coagulans DSM 1 = ATCC 7050 | reverse complement strand
GGCCTCTTTACAGTATATTGAAGTGATGGTGGAGAGTGTCTATTTGCAAGTGAAATCAAACCCGCTATTTGCCACCATGTGTGGATTTACGGAGAAAATTCCGAGCTACCGTTCCTTTGCTCGTTTTGATCAAATCATGACAACAAATGGTCTTTGGGAAAAAGCCCGGCTATTGGTTGTTGAATATAATAAAGGGGAAGGC
>NZ_ALAS01000101.1 GCF_000290615.1 Heyndrickxia coagulans DSM 1 = ATCC 7050 | reverse complement strand
TTTTTGTACATCGTAACAGCCTCCAAGTGCAAGGTTTTTTACGTGTTTCCTTTGAAATCCTTACACTTTATATTCGACAAAAGTAGCCAACATCCTTGTCAAATCTGGAATTTTTGCTTATTCAGCAAGCCCTAAATAGAAAACAGCAATTTCAGCCCGAACACAACCAGGATCGTTCCCCCGAGCACTTCGCCGTACGCCCCGATCCAGCCTTGGAATTTCCTGCCGATCAAAAGACCGAGCCAGGTTAAAAGTGCAGCAGCCACGCCGAAGCAAATCATGACGGCAACAGTCCGCACGCCGAAAATGCCGAGTGACAGCCCGGCAGAAAAACTGTCCAGGCTTACGCTCAACGCAAACAGCATTGTTCCCCGTCCGGACGGGCTGACAGCTTGTGCCCCCTCCTTTCTGAAGACCCATACAATCATCTGTATCCCCATGATAACAAGCAATATGCCGCCAATATACTGGGCAAACAGGCCAAAAGTATGGGAGAGAAGATGGCCCGCAAAAACACCGAGAACCGGCATCAACACATGAAAAATGCCGACCGTTAAACCTATGTAAAAGATTTGCCTCAGTCTGGGCTGCATCATGCCCACGCCGAGGCTTACCGAAAAAGCATCCATGCCGAGCGCCAGAGCCATGATCGCCAAAGTTACCATTTCTGCGAGGACTGCCATTCTTTTTCCCCCTTTGGACGTGCCTATTCCAACTTATGCACGTCCGGGGTGTTTTAGAAGCCGCAGATCTCCCGGCACCCCCCCTCCCGCGCACACAATCCGTAATGAAGCAAGACCAAGTGATAAGGGTGGTTTGGAAACGTCCGGGGTTACTGAACATCCTTTTCTTTTACATAACGATGCCCCGCTGCTTTTTCAAGCCGGTTCATAATCGCCCGGCCGATGCCTTCACGCGGGAAAATTTCAGAAAATATCACGTCCACTTTTTGCGCATCAAATGATCGGAGTGTATCATACAAGTGCCGGGCAACGGTCTCAAGGGATGACCGCCTGCCGCACACCGCGACCACATCAGCACGGATTTCACCGGATGTTTCTTCCGTCACAATCGCCCCTGTTACTTCCCCTTTTTTCCGGTGTGCATCGATCATTTGCTGCATAAAAGCCGTGCTGCCGTCCACAAGATAAACCGGCGCATTCGGCGCATAATGCGTATATTTCATGCCGGGCGCTTTCGGCCGGGCGCCGGTCCCCTTAAGCCCCGGATCAAGCCTGACCTTTCCGATCCGTTCTTCGAGCTGTTCTTTCGTAACACCGCCCGGGCGCAAAATCACAGGCACTTTCGCGGTCACATCGAGCACGGTCGATTCCACTCCGACACCCGTTTCTCCCCCGTCCACAATCCCGGCAATTTTACCGGCAAGATCTTCCCGGACATGGCGGGCCAATGTTGGGCTCGGCTTGCCGGACCGGTTGGCGCTCGGGGCGGCAATCGGCAGCCCGGCCAGGCGGATGAGCGCCAGTGCAACCGGATGCCGGGGCATGCGGATCCCGACCGTGTCCAGCCCGGCCGTCACCTTTTTGGACAATGCCCCCTTCTTCACCTTTACAACGAGCGTAAGCGGGCCCGGCCAAAAAGCTTTCATCAGCACTTTCGCCGTTTCCGGTATTTCTTCCGCCAATTCTTCCAGCTGCTTTTCCTCCGCAATGTGGACAATCAGCGGATTATCGGATGGCCTTCCTTTTGCCTTGAAAATCTTATCCACCGCTTCATCGCTTGTTGCATCGGCTCCTAAACCGTATACCGTTTCAGTCGGAAAAGCGACTGTCTGCTTCTCTTTCAGTAACTGTGCTGCTTCTGCAAGTTGTGGATAAGACCCGGAATTCTCCACAGTTTTATCCACAACCCAGTATTTTGTTTCCATCCTTTTCACCTTTCTCCATCCAATCATCGGCCCTGCCAGGATATTTATTTATCAAGTTTTCTCCCGGCAAGGATACAAAAGTTTGAAAAATGAAACAAGTATTATCCACATCTTGTGGATAATACTTTGCATTTTGTTGATAACCCGACTTCGTTCCAGCCCGTTTGTCCGGCTTTTCCACAAACCGGGCGAAAAATGTTAAAACAGTTCCTTGATCACTTTCACAATCAGCAGCTTTTTCTCCACCCCGCCATCATCGCCGGCGTAAACAGAGCCGTTGCGGTTTGCTGTTTCACCGGCTGGCTGCTTGGTTCCGTGGTCTTGTGCCCCTGCCTGGTTTTCGTGCGGTTTCCGGTTCACTTTTTCAGCTGCCTCTTCCGCAGGTTTTGTGCCGGCATTGGAAGCCGCAACCTTCTTTGTTTCCGGTTTCTTTTCTTCACCCCCGCTACTTGTTGCAACGCCGTTGGAAAAATCGAGAAAACAGAGGGGCGGATACAGGACGCACCACCAATTGGCGCCCTTGCCTTCCCCAAGCGTAATCAGAACTGCTTCATACTTCCCGGCCGGATATAAGTACTGGCCGTATAATTTTGTCGGAAAGGCGACCTTTCCAAGTTCTGCCTTGACCGGTTCGTTCAGGTGTTCTTCCGCCATCACCCTTCTTGCAATGTTTTCAATTTCCGGCAAGCGGGAACGGATGACTTTTTCCGCTTCTTTTTTGGACGTTAAGTGGCCCACCCATTTGGTAATGTTCGCATTCACTTCATCGCGGATTTTCCGTTTTACCCCCTGGTCTTCCGGCTTGTCGCTGTTTGCCAGAATCCGCAGCCGGATCGCGTCTTTCGGAATGACGATGGTTTCAGCCTCCGCCGCTTTTTGTTTCGGTGCATATAAACTGATGATCGTTGCGATCGATAACATGAAAATATACAATGATACCACTGTTTTTCTTTTCATTTTCTTCTCCCCGTCCCTTCGTATTCTCATTGTGGGCAGGAACAGGGGATTTTAAACTATGAATCTGAAAAAAATCTAATTTTTTTCGCAAAATACCATCCGCTCATGGCCGTTGAGATCGCGGACCACTTCCACAACGCTTTCCGGGAACGTATCCCGCAGCAGGCAGGAAACGCGTTCCCCCTGGCCTGAACCAATTTCAAAACCGACGAGCGCCCGCTTATTTAAAACATACGGCAAGGTTTCCACCAAGCGCCGGTAAAATGCAAGGCCGTCTTCTCCGCCAAACAGGGCCGTTTCAGGATCATGATCGCGCACCACAACGGATAACGAGCTGCGGTCCGTTTCCGGGATATACGGCGGATTGGATAACACAATGTCCAATTTTTTGCTGCCCATGAACGGCTGGAGCAGATCCCCGTGCACAAACCGAATATCCGCATGCAGGGCTTCAGCATTTTTTTCAGCGACGGCAAGCGCTTTTTCCGAAATATCGGATGCGTACACAAAAAGCTTTGGCAACTCCAATTTAATTGTGGTTGCGATAATGCCGCTGCCTGTCCCGATATCTGCCAATGTAAGCCCTTTTGTTTCCCCGAAATGGCGGCGGATCCGTCCGATTGCGCCCTGCACCAGCTCTTCCGTTTCCGGGCGCGGAATGAGCACATCCCGGTTGACAAGAAATTTCCGGCCGTAAAAGTATTCGTAGCCTGTGATATGCTGGACCGGAACCCCTTTTGCATGGGCTTCTACCGCTTGCCGGAACTTCACCCCCGCATCCGGGGGCAAAGCCATCCGCAAGTTGGAAAGCAGGCGGGTTCTGTCCATATCCAGAAAATGCCCGAGCAAAAGTTCACCCGCATTCGCGTCACGGCCGTTTTCCGTTAAAAAAGAAGAAGCCCACTTTAAGGCTTCATACACTTTTATGTTCCTTTCCATCAGCCATTCACACTCTCCAGTTTTTTTGACTGGTCTTCAAGGATAAGGGCATCAATGATTTCATCGAGTTTGCCATCAAGCACCTGGTCAAGCTTTTGGATCGTTAATCCGATCCTGTGGTCTGTCACACGGTTTTGCGGAAAATTGTACGTACGGATCCGCTCGGAACGGTCCCCTGTTCCAACGGCGGATTTCCGGTTGGCATCATATTCCGCCTGCGCTTCCTGCTGAAATTTATCATAAATGCGGGCACGCAGCACTTTCATCGCTTTTTCTTTATTTTTGATCTGCGATTTTTCATCCTGGCAGGACACAACAATCCCGGTCGGAATGTGGGTCAGGCGCACAGCCGACATCGTCGTGTTGACGCTTTGCCCGCCCGGCCCGCTTGATGCAAACGTATCGACGCGGATATCTTTTTCATTGATATCCACTTCGACTTCCTCCGCTTCCGGCAAAACCGCAACCGTTGCCGTAGACGTATGGATACGCCCGCCCGATTCCGTTTCCGGCACACGCTGCACCCGGTGGGCCCCGTTTTCAAACTTCAATCTTGAATACGCGCCCTTGCCGTTCACCATGAAAACAATTTCTTTGTACCCGCCGATCCCCGTGACATTGGCTTCAATCACATCGATTTTCCAGCCTTGCGATTCGGCATAACGCGTGTACATACGGTACAGGTCGCCTGCAAACAACGCGGCCTCATCCCCGCCGGCAGCCCCGCGGATTTCCACAATGACGTTTTTTTCGTCATTCGGGTCTTTCGGCAGAAGCAAAATTTTCAGGCGTTCTTCGTATTCCGGGATTTTTGACTCGAGTTCATGGATCTCTTCTTTCACCATGTCCTTCATTTCAGGATCGAGTTTTTCCGACAGAAGCGACTTTGCATCCCGGAGCTGTTTCTGCACTTCTTTATATTCACGGTACACCTGCACGGTTTCCTGCAAATCCGACTGCTCCTTCGAATACTCCCGCAGTTTTTTCGGATCATTGACGATCTCAGGATCACTTAACAACTCATTCAGCTTTTCGTACCGGTCTTCCACGGCCTTCAACCGATCGAACATCGAACCCCACCTCATTTCACAACGTATTCCCATTCCGGTAACAGCAAAACCCGCCCTTCAGACATAACAAATTTATTATAGTATACGCACGGGGAAACTTAAAGCGGAACATGGGAGCAGCGCTGCTGAAACGCCTTTTCCTATTTCACGTCTATTCGGACATGAATGTCGTAGCGGGGCGCCACTTTCAAAAGCCGGCTGCGGATGTCCGCCGCTTTTTTCATTCTTTCCCTGTGGTTCAGCTGTTCCTCCGTATGGACATTGACCCACATATCTTTCCCGTTCACATATACCGAATGGGGGACAGCACTGTCCATTTTCCAAACCGCTTCCCGCACCCTCTCGATATCCGCATTTACAGCAGCTGCCCCACCAGCATTCCCGTTTCTTTGCCCTGCCTTTTGCGTATCCGCCGTGCTTAACGGCTTCGTTTCAATGCGATCCGGCGCAGCTTCACGGGTCCGGCTTTGGGCCGTGCAACCTGAAAGCACCATCATTAAGCAGAGGAAAATCAGCTGTTTTGCCATAAAAAAAACCTCCTTTTCCAGTAGGTTTCCCTTCGGATGGAGGTTTATTTATGCATCACATGCCGTCACAGCGGCGGATGGTCGTGGCATTTGCGGCAAACAGGATAATACGTGTCGTTCCCGCCAATCTGGATCTGGTCCCCTGTATACACCGGCTTCCCGTTCTCGTCGACGCGCAAATTCATCGTCGCCTTCCGTTCGCAAAACCAGCAGATCGTTTTCATTTCTTCGATTTTATCGGCATACAAAAGCATGTACTTGCTGCCCTCAAAAAGCTCATTTTGAAAATCATTTTTAAGGCCGAACCCCATTACCGGGATATGCAAATCATCAACAATGCGGGCAAGCTGCAGCACATGCCTTTTTTTCAAAAACTGGACTTCGTCGATCAGGACGCAGTATGGCGCGGGATTGTACCCTTTCACCATTTCAAAAATATCCGTATCATCGTAAATCGGGATCGCTTTCCTGCGCAAGCCGATTCTGCTCGAAATATAGCCTTCTTCATCGCGCGTATCGATGCCCGATGTAAAGATGAGAACCGGTTTATTCTGCTCTTCATAGTTATGGGCGACTTTCAAGATTTCAATCGATTTGCCGCTGTTCATTGCGCCGTATCTGAAAAATAGCTGTGCCATCATCCCCGCTCCTTATTTCAACAAATATGGTTTTTAGACCTGAAAAATCCGTCCGGGCAAGCCGGCATCCCATAAAAAAAACAGGCAAACGCATCGCCTGTTTTTCATGGATTCTTTTATTTAAGTCCGTATTTTTTATTAAAGCGATCAACACGTCCGTCAGCAGTCGCGAATTTTTGGCGCCCTGTATAGAATGGATGGCATTCGGAACATACTTCCACGCGCAGTTCATCTTTTACGGAACCACTTTCGAATTCGTTTCCGCACGCACATTTGACCATTACTTTTTTGTATTCCGGATGAATTCCTGGTTTCATGCTTTTCATCTCCTTCAGCCCTGAGTCATTGCGAAACAGAGTTCTATTGTTTTACGGGACACGCCCTGTAAAATTTCATAAACACACTGTCATTATTATAACAAGTCCGGAGTGGAAATGCAACATCACTGCCAGAAAAAAAGTTCTTCCTTATTTTTCCTTATATTACACGCCTTGACGATGATACTTTCAAGTCTGCTTTGATCATTTCCACAAACTCGTCGTTTGTTTTGGATTGTTTCAGCTTGCGCAAGAATTTTTCGACAAAATCCGGAGAATCGGACATCGATTTGCGGATCGCCCACAGTACTTCGAGATGGTCTTTCGAAAGCAGCAGTTCTTCTTTCCTTGTACCGGAACGGCGGATGTCGATGGCCGGGAAAACGCGCTTTTCGGCGAGGGAGCGGTCAAGATGGAGCTCCATGTTCCCGGTGCCTTTAAATTCTTCATAAATCACATCATCCATGCGTGAACCGGTATCGACCAGCGCGGTGGCCAAAATCGTCAGGCTGCCGCCTTCTTCAATATTACGTGCCGCCCCGAAAAACCGTTTCGGACGATGGAACGCAGCCGGGTCAATCCCGCCTGAAAGCGTTCTCCCACTCGGCGGAATCACAAGGTTATAGGCGCGTGCGAGGCGCGTAATGCTGTCCATTAAAATGACGACATCGCGCTTATGCTCGACAAGGCGCATCGCTCTTTCCAATACGAGTTCCGCAACCTTGATATGGTTTTCCGGCACTTCGTCAAAGGTCGAGCTGACGACATCCGCATGCACGGAACGTTCAATATCTGTTACTTCTTCCGGCCGTTCATCAATCAACAGAACGATCAATTCCGCATCAGGATGGTTCACGGTAATAGAGTTGGCAATTTCTTTCAGCAGCATCGTTTTACCGGCTTTCGGCGGCGCCACAATCAAACCGCGCTGTCCGAAACCAACCGGGGTGATTAAATCCATAATCCGGGTGGACAGTTTTTCGGGAGCCGTTTCAAGGATAATCTGCCGGTTCGGATAAAGCGGCGTCAGAGCCGGAAAATGAACCCGTTCCTTAGCGGTTTCCGGGTTTTGGCCGTTTACCGCTTCCACATGCAGCAAGCCGTAATAACGTTCGTTTTCTTTCGGCGGCCGGACTTTGCCGGAAACCTTATCGCCGTTTCTTAAATCAAAGCGGCGGATTTGCGAAGCAGAAATATAAATGTCCTCCGAACTTGGGGAGTAGTTGATCGGGCGCAGGAATCCGAATCCTTCCGACTGGATGATTTCGAGCACGCCTTCCATAAAGAAATACCCTTCTTGCTCTGCCCGTGCTTTTAAAATCGCAAAAATTAACTCTTTTTTCGTCAGTTTGCTGTAGTAGGATACTTTATACTCTCTTGCAAGGGCATAAAGCTCTTTTAACGTCATATTTTCCAGACTTGATATTGATAAACTTTCCATAAAAACACCACACTTTTTCAATTTACAGTCGGGTAGAGCAGGCTGTTTCTTCCGTTACATCAAAATTTTCCATTTGTTCCCGGCGCTTAAAACTATACCGGTATACCAATGGAACAGAACAGGCTAAAAATAAAGGAATGTGAAGGCAAGATATGAACATCCACAGTTTTGCTTTGCGCATAGATAGAAAACATGAGCTGTCTGCAAAGAGGCAATGTTGCAGCACGTGCATCTATGGAGCCGCACCATGTACGGAAGAAAAAGAAGACAAACAATTGAATATTTATAAACAAAACCATAATCATTTTAACCCTGAAACAGAAGAGAAATCAACTAAAAATAGCATAAGAGGTAAAAAACTTTGTTGAAAATGGGAGGGAAGGCGGCACTTCCGCCCTTCCCCCGCCGCTATAGCTGCATGTTCCCCCGGAGATTTACGCTTTGATCACAAGGTTCGGCTTTTTCTTCAGACTGTGCTGCCCTTCAATAAAGCGGACCGTCCCCGACTTTGCACGCATGACGACAGAATGGGTGGATCCGTACTGGCCCTTAAATTGGACACCGCGCAAAAGTTCCCCGTCGGTTACGCCGGTCGCAGCAAAAATGGCGTCATCCCCGCTCACAAGGTCGTCCATCATCAGCACTTTATTGATGTCAACCCCCATGCTCAGGCAGCGTTCTTGCTCCGCGTCGTTTTGCGGCAGGAGGCGTCCCTGGATCTCGCCGCCGAGGCATTTCAGCGCAACTGCTGAAATAACCCCTTCCGGCGCGCCGCCCGATCCGAACAAAATATCTACACCGGTATGGTCGAATGCCGTGTTAATGGCAGCTGCCACATCCCCGTCATTGATCAGTTTGATCCGGGCGCCTGCAGCACGGAGCTGCGCAATAATTTCTTCATGGCGCGGACGGTTCAGAACTGTTGCCACCACATCCTCGATATCTTTATTTTTCGCCTTTGCCACAGCCTTTAAATTATCGATAATCGGTGCATTAATATCAATCATGCCGACTGCTTCAGGGCCGACAGCAATTTTATCCATGTACATATCCGGCGCATGGAGCAAATGTCCGTGATCTGCTATCGCCAGCACACTGAGCGCATTCCAGCCGCCGGATGCCAGGATATTCGTTCCTTCCAGCGGGTCAACTGCAATGTCAACGCGCGGGCCGTATCCGTTCCCGAGTTTTTCCCCGATATACAGCATCGGCGCTTCATCCATTTCCCCTTCGCCAATGACGACAGTGCCTTTCATCGGAATGGTGTCGAACACATCACGCATCGCGGACGTTGCCGCATCATCCGCTTCATCTTTCAATCCGCGCCCCATCCATCTTGCGGATGCAAGTGCTGCTGCTTCCGTGACACGGACCAATTCCATTGACAAGCTTCTTTCCAATTTTACTACCCCCATAAATAGATTTTTAATTAGTATAACACATTTAAAAAATTATTGTGTCATAATTTATCCGTTTTTTTTCTATTTATGGGGGAGCCGGCAATTGCCCGCTAGGAATGGTTCAGGTGTTCCATCTCCTTTTCGGACATGCCTTCCCGCCAAACAGCGGCACCAAGACCGGTTAATTTTTCCACGAGGCAGCTGTATCCGCGGTCGATATGTTCGACCCCTGTGACTTCTGTCACCCCTTCTGCCATCAGGCCGGCAATGACAAGGGCGGCACCCGCACGCAAATCACTCGCTTTTACCTTTGCCCCCTGAAGCCGGGCCGGGCCGTTGACAATCGCAGACCGTCCTTCCACTTTAATATTGGCGCTCATTCTCCGCAACTCGTCAATATGTTTAAAGCGGGCGGAATAGATTGTATCGGTTACGATAGACGTGCCTTCTGCCCTTGTCAAAAGCGTGGTGAACGGTTGTTGCAGATCTGTCGGAAACCCCGGATAAACGAGTGTTTTAATATCAACCGGTTTCAGCTTGTCTGCTTTTCCGATAAAAATCTGTTCATCCCCGGTTTCCACCGGTATGCCCATTTCCCTGAGCTTTGCGGTCAGCGACTCGAGATGATGAGGAATGACATTGTCAACCAGTACCCCTTCACCCGCCGCCGCCGCCAGGATCATAAACGTACCAGCTTCAATTCTGTCCGGGATAATCGTATGCCGGCAGCCGCTCAAATGGTCCACGCCTTCAATCCGGATGACATCTGTTCCCGCACCTTTAATTTTTGCGCCCATATTCGTCAAAAGTGTGGCTACGTCAATGATTTCCGGTTCTTTTGCAGCGTTTTCAATGACTGTCTTTCCCTTTGCTTTGACGGCAGCCAGCATAATATTGATCGTTGCTCCGACACTGACAACGTCCAGATAAATACGGGCACCTTTCAATTCATCCGCCCTTAAATAGATGGCACCCTGCTCATTTGTCACTTTTGCGCCCAATGCTTCAAAGCCTTTAATATGCTGGTCGATCGGCCGCGGTCCGAGATGGCACCCGCCCGGCAGCCCGATGACAGCTTTTTTGAACCTTCCGAGCATCGCGCCCATCAAGTAATATGAGGCACGCAGTTTCTTCACCCTGCCATTGGGCAGCGGCATCGAGATCATATGGCGGGGATCCACCGTAATTTCCCCGTCCTCTGACGTAACCGTTGCCCCGATCTCTTCCAGCAAGCCGGTCAATGTCCGGACATCGGAAATTTCAGGCAAGCCTTCTATTGTTACAGGAGATTCCGCGAGGATGGTCGCAGGTATTAAAGCGACAGCGCTATTTTTTGCGCCGCTCACTTTAATGGTGCCTTTCAAAGGATATCCCCCGGCAATTTTTAGCTTTTCCATATTAAGCTCCCTTCTTTAGCGGGTATGGATGTACATTCCGGTTGTAAATGGCCGTTCGCAAACTGGTCCGAAAGCTCCGTAAAACAATATGAATCCCAGCAACAGGATTGCCGAACAGGCGGAAAATCAAACTGCCCCGGAGAAAGCAAGAAATAAAGAGCAATTTTAAATATTTCCGTTATTTTTCTGTACGGCTGTTCCAGTCGCGTGTAAATTGTTCAATCCCTTTATCCGTTAACGGATGTTTGAACAGCTGTGTGAGCACTTTAAACGGGACGGTTGCGATATGCGCCCCTGCGAGCGCCGCTTGTGTAATATGCTGCGGGTGGCGGATCGAAGCTGCGATGATTTCCGTATCAATTTGATGAATGGAAAAAATTTCGGCAATCTCTGAAATAAGATGAATGCCGTCATGCCCGATATCATCCAGCCTGCCAAGGAACGGCGAAACATAAGTTGCACCTGCTCTTGCTGCCAAAAGCGCCTGGTTGCTGCTGAAAACCAGGGTGACATTTGTGCGGATGCCTTCCTGTGCCAATTGATGGACAGCTTTCATTCCTTCCGGCGTCATCGGCACTTTGACCGTAATATTCGGGGCAATAGCCGCGAGTTCCTTTCCTTCTTTTACCATGCCTTCCGCATCTTCGGACACGACTTCGGCACTGACAGAACCGGGCACGAGCGCCGTAATTTCTTTTAACCGGTCATGGAATGAAACATTTTCCTTGGCCACAAGAGACGGATTTGTCGTTACACCGGACAAAATCCCCCATTCATTTGCAGTTTTAATTTCCTCGAAATTGGCAGTATCAATAAAAAATTTCATTCTGCTTCCATCTCCTTTTATGGTTCCTATGTATCCATTTCCACTATACCACGGAACGAAAAGAAAGTTCAGAAAAACAACCATTTTTTTCACAGGCGCCTACCCAAAAAACGGCCGCAAACCCTCTTGTTCCGGGCGTTTGAACCGGTTTCCCGAAAAAAGCACAAAGGTAAAACGCTTAAAGCCGCCCGTATTTTAAAGCAACCAAAAAAGCCCGGCACGCACGGGGCAGCGCCAGACTTTTTTATCGTGAACACCCATCCTTAAGGCATTGCGTGTTCACGGTTAATCTAAAACAATCATGCTTTTTGGTTAGAACCGAACTCGCGGATTTTGCCGATAACGGTTTGTTTAATCGTTTCGCGTGCAGGCCCAAGGTATTTGCGCGGATCGTATACATCCGGATCAGCGGCCAATACTTCACGAACCGTTTTTGCGGAAGCAATTTGGTTTTCCGTATTCACGTTAATTTTTGCAGTACCTAAAGAAATGGCTTTTTTGATGTCAGCTTCAGGAATGCCTGTCCCGCCGTGGAGCACAAGCGGAATGCCGGTAATTTTGCTGATTTCTTCCATTTCTTTGAAGCCAAGGTTTGGTTCGCCGTGGTAAGGGCCGTGAACTGAACCAAGAGCCGGCGCCAAAGCATCGATTTTGGTTGCGTCAACCAGTTTTTTGCATTCTTCCGGATCCGCATAAATGATGCCTTTTCCGACAACATCGTCTTCCTGGCCGCCGACAGTGCCGAGTTCTGCTTCCACAGATACGCCGCGGGCATGGGCATATTCCACCACTTTAGAAGTAATTTCCACGTTTTCGTCAAACGGATGGTGGGAAGCGTCGATCATTACAGAAGTAAAGCCTGCATCGATAGCTTTCTTTGCATTTTCAAAGCTTGAACCATGGTCAAGATGGATCGCGACCGGAACCGTGACATTCAAGTCTTCCATTAATCCTTCAACCATTTTTACAACGGTTTTAAAACCGCTCATGTAACGGGCTGCTCCTTCGGAAACACCGAGGATGACCGGGGATTTTTCTTCTTCTGCAGCCATCAGGATGGCCTGGGCGTATTCAAGGTTATTGACGTTGAATTGCCCTACCGCATATTTCCCTTCTTTTGCTTTATTCAGCATTTCAGTCATGGAAACTAAAGGCATGAATTTTCCTCCTTATCATTTGCGTTAAAAAGATTGCCCGAGGTTATCATTTTTATGATATACAATCTTGATAACATCATACTAGCCTATTGATCATTCCTTAACAATCATAACAAACAAAACCGGGATTTACCAATGAACTTTATTTGTCGGTAAAAAGAAATAAAATTATCAAAATTTTACGGTTTAGCACTTTTTTCACTTCATGCGCTTACATCGCCAAATATTTTTTCACTGCCTTGCGGATGTCGTCAATATCAAACGGCTTTGCAAAATGGGTCAGCGCCCCGAGCTCCTTCGCTTTCTCAATCAGATCCAGTTCGCCGTAAGCGGTCATAATGATGGCCCGGATATCCGGGTTCATTTCTTTCAGCTTTTTTAAAATTTCAATGCCGTCCATGCCGGGAATTTTCATATCCAGCAGGACAAGGTCGATTTCATGGTTTGCAGCCAGGGAAAGCGCCTGGGGGCCGTTTGCCGCCTGAAAGGTTTCATAGCCTTCTTTCTGCAGCACTTCCGTAAGCAGAACCCGGATGCCAAACTGGTCGTCAACAATTAAAATATTCGGCTCTCTCATTTTTTCCCTCCGTCACATGATCATTTTTACCAAAATTTGTATGTACTTTTGGTAACTCCCACTTGCCTTTGAGCCCTTGCCAAAATGCTATATCCCCTGAAACTGTAAGCAGTCAGACAATTAAAGGTCGTTGATTTATTCCACTAAAGAAAAAAGACGT
>NZ_ALAS01000100.1 GCF_000290615.1 Heyndrickxia coagulans DSM 1 = ATCC 7050 | reverse complement strand
TTCTCGCTCGGTTGAAAGGTAAATTCATTGAGCCGGCAAGCCTATGTATTTTTTCTTGCAATTCTCTGCACTTTTTGCTTGCAAAAAACAGCCTCTATCCCTAATCCCGTTGCCAAATGTGTTTTTCCTACTCCAGGCGGTCCCAGAATAATTAAATTAAAAAGCTGATCAAGCCATGTGAATTCTTTTAACTGATTGATCTGTCTCCTACTTAGCGATTGTTGCTCGTCTACTTGGAATGCATCTATTGTCTTGTAAAACGGAAACGTTGCCCATTTTAATCGTTTTTCAATCAATTTCTCATCTCGGCGTTCCAACTCATAGCTAGTCAGATGTTCCAGAAAAGTGCGGTATGTCCAATCTTGTGATTCAGCTTCTTGAATCAGAGATGGCAAATGATTTGCCGTCTCTGATAATCGCAATGTTCGAAGCTGCTGCTGAAGTTGTTCAAGTGACTGTGTCATACTTTGTTGCTCCTTTCAACACATCCAAATATTGTGCTAATTCCCGGTTCTCCGGCTGTGTATCCAGAAGTGAAGGTTCTATGCCATGCAATGCCTTAATCTCCTCTTCTGCCCGTTTAAATTCCTCTTTTTGTTGCTGCTGTCGCTGAATGAATGCCAGTACGTCACTATATTCACTCGCACTGTATATCCCACGTTTGATGCATTCGCACAATGCTTCATCCCTAGTTCTTTGATCAGAAGCTTTAGACAACTTTAAAACGATTCCCAGCTGATCCCGAACATAACGTGGATATCTGTGATGAATTTCTTTCAGAAAAGCTATAGCCCTTTCTTCATCTCTAAAATACGAAGATACAGTGGAAATATACGCAGCTATCCCTTTAGTACGATCTCGTGTGTGCTGCCTATCTTGTATAAGTTTTCCTCTCTCGAATGAAATGATATGGTTGGCAATAACTGGCCCATCTGTTTGTTCACGTATTACCAGACGATTCTCAGCTGTTATTTCAATATAGACATCTTTATCTTTTTGATAGGTTCCGAGAGGAACCGAATAGCGATTGGATTGATAGACGATCGTATTGTCCTTACGCACTGTTCTTGTTATACTAGAATTAATACTTGTAGTAGTAATTTCTTTGATAACCGGTTTGAGGTGTTGCTTTTCCAATGTAAACACTTCAACTGGCCTTTTTTTTGTTTTATTATGCACTTTTCGGTTCCCAGTCCTCTCCAGCCAGGATATGCAGCTTTCATTCCATTGATCAATATTTTGAAAGATGCGGTGTTTGGCGAAATTGCCCTTCACATAACCAACGACATTCTCAATTCGCCCTTTGCTTTCCGGGTCAGCTTTTCTGCAGAAATAGACCTTCAATTTTCTCGCTTCCCGATAAGACTGAAATTCCTTTGTCAGAATTAAATCTCCCGCATTCTCGTTTACCATGAGCAGGGCATCCTGATCATATACCAGTTCATCGGTCATCCCTCCAAAGTATTGGAAAGCGTGCTCATGCATGCGAATCATATCTTTTGTCGTAAAAGGCCTGTCCAGCCATTCAACATACTTATATCTAGAATGCGATAGCACAAAGCCTATAAAATACAATTTTACACATTTACCTTGAGGCGTTTTCTGATTGGTTTTCCCGAAGTCTACCTGAGCTTGTTGCCCCATTGGCGGGTCAGGTATCGCTTGATAAACCCGTTGATGTGTCTCTTTTGGTATGGCATATTTTTCACGAAGTTCTTTGACATAACTACGTACCGTACTTTCCCCAACAATTAGTTTAGGGTAGTGCTCCATCAACCAATCATGGATCTGTGCCGAAGACACATCTGGGTTTTCACTCAGCCAAGTATGAAGAATCATTTCATAAGCATCGAGCTTCTTAGTTCGAGTCTTTGTTGAGGCCTCCCACAAAGCCATTTCTTCCGGAGACTTTTCCAGATATTTATATACTGTGGTTCTTGATATACCAAGCTTTCTGGCTATTCTTCTTATCTTAAATCCTTGTTCTTTTAATTGCTTGATCTCCATGTACATTTCCCATTTGTCCACCTTTACTTCCTCCATAACAATATAAATCAAACTATATTATTATATCGTATCGAGGGAATTATTATCAGGGGAATAGCGTCGATGTATTTGATAGGTGTTGCCCCTCCCCGGGGCAACACCTATCAAATGCAAAATACCTGCCCCCATATCTCAGTAAAAGTGTTCATTTTTATCTAGCAGGAATGGTCTACTTTAGTTTAGCATTCACACCTTATTCAGAAACAGGATAAGACTTTCTTTTTTGTTTGGATTAACACATAATAGGATATAAGAAATTGCTTTTAGGGGGATAATTTAATGACGACTAATTTGTATTTTGTTAGGCATGCTCACTCTACATATACTCCAGATGAATTAGGAAGACCATTATCCGAACAAGGCTATCTTGATGCAAATACTGTAACTGAATTTCTAAAAACAGAAAATATAGATAATATTTATTCAAGTCCATATAAACGGGCAATTCAAACAGTTGAAGGAATTGCTAAATACATAGATAAAGAGATTGTTTTAGTGGATGAATTCAAAGAAAGAGTTTTATCAGAGAAGCCTGTAGTTGACTTTACAAGTGCCATTACAAAGGTATGGCAAGACTTTGACTTTTCATTGGATGGTGGAGAATCAAATAGAATGGCTCAAAAAAGAGGTGTCAATGCGACAATACAATTATTAGAATACAATGATGGGAAAAACATCGTTGTCGGTACTCATGGTAATCTTATGGTGTTAATCATGAATTATTTTGATAAAAAGTATGGATTCAACTTTTGGAAGGAACTTGAAATGCCAGATATATACAAACTATCATTTAACGGTAAAGAACTGGTGGATGTACAAAGAATTTGGAAATGACTCGAAAAAGATTATTAATAACCTGAATCCGTGACGAAAATATAACAAACGCCGTTAATAGGTAGATTTCCCAAGAGTAAGGATATAGTGGTGTCCGACTATTCG
>NZ_ALAS01000099.1 GCF_000290615.1 Heyndrickxia coagulans DSM 1 = ATCC 7050 | reverse complement strand
GTTTATTTCTCCTATCCAGTTTTCAAAGAACACATACTGAAGGATTGGACCTTCAAAACTGAACAAAACGAAAACGCCAAACTTAATTTCAGAAAACCGAAGGTTTTCCTTTTATGTCTAGCTCTGGGCGCTATCGGCTAGCGTATTTCTACGTCTTCTCCCTACGATAAGCGGGCATCGATTCGCCTTTAAGGCTCATCGTGTTTCCTTTATCT
>NZ_ALAS01000098.1 GCF_000290615.1 Heyndrickxia coagulans DSM 1 = ATCC 7050 | reverse complement strand
CAAGTCTTTTTTTGTTTATGCACAAAAATTTAGTGCAGGACTCTGCATTTTTCCTTTGCAAAGCTCTGCACTTTTATTTTGCCATACACAGTAGGCTATAATATTTTGCTATTTATTATACGGAAAATGAATTTTGTCCAGCGTTTGAATACCTTCGTTACAGGAGTGATTCCCCATAAAATATGGGGATTACTAATTTGTATTAGGGTTATCAGTCAAAAATTATTAATAGTGATTTTCTGAAGCCATGGCAATTGCCTTTGTCTCATGAACAGTACCATATGGATGTTGAGGTGGTGCATAAATGGAGTATAATTTTATTGGTTTATTACCTGTGTTCGTTAGATTATGCCATGTTCCTGCGGGTATCACGATTACATAGTCGTCATATACATTGGCTTGAAAATCGTATATTCCTTTATTTTTCCCCATTTGAACAAGTCCTTGACCATCTTCAATACGGAGGAACTGATCCAATGTTGGGTGGATTTCCAATCCGATATCTTCTCCAACACCAATATTCATTAAAGTAACCTGCAAATGATTTCCCGTCCATAAAGCTATGCGGAAATTGTTATTCTTCTTGGCGGCCTGTTCAATATTAATTACAAATGGCTGCGGCCCGAAATCCTTTAATATATTGCCTCTATTATAAGGATTTTCATTATCGCCCAAATTATTGTTCCAGTTATAATAATGGGGATTCCAGTCGTTACACCACCATGTACAGATTTCCAGTGAAATTGGGAATATTAGAAAGCCCGCTTTTCACTTCAACCTTTATCATTACTGATGCGCCGTTCTCTCCTTAAATCACAGAATCATTTAAATATATAGTAATTTCCTGGAATTCCTTTGAAGATGATATGTTAGAAGCAATTGTAGCCAATCTGGTTCCATACGGGCCAACAAAAGTTGTACAAAAAATGTAAAGCGGGTTTGCGCGATTGTATTGCATAATGAAAGGGGAAGGGGGCGTTACAATGGAAATTCTGGATAAAACACAGCAGGTCATTGATATGCTTGAAGCAGATATCATGCATCCAGATTATGAAAAAATCGCAAAAATTACGGGGATTCCTTTGGGGCTTTACCAACGCATTTTTACGTATATCTGCAATATTTCATTGGCTGGATATGTACGCAAACGAAAACTCACGCTGGCGGCTGAGATGCTGCTTTCTAAAAGGAAAAATGTAACAGAAACAGCAATGGAGTGCGGCTATGAGAGCAGTTCCGCCTTTTCAAGGGCGTTCAAGGAACAATTTTCAGTGCCGCCTGCCATGATTACCGGTGACATTTATCAAGAAAAAGCTTTTCCGCCGCTTTCCTTTAAAGACAATGACACCTATTACGTGATGAAAGGAAGAAGAATGATGGCAGAACTGGTAAAAATCGAATACATGACGGCAGAAGACGTGCTCCTGATCGGCATCAGCAATCAAGATTTTGGCGTCACCACCAGCGACCTGTGGGAAGTTTTTTGGGAACGGGGATTTGACAAAAAGCTTCATGAACTTCATGAATACAGCGTAGGCATGGAAGACTGCATCGGCCTCGGTTATATGACCGATTTTGCAAACGACTCCGGGCTTGGCGAAACGTATATCATCGGCAAGTATTTTAAAACAGGAACCCCGGTCCCTGAAGGCATGACGGGGAAAATCATCAAAGGCGGAACCATTGCAAAAGCACAGATTGGCGCAAAGAACCTTGACGATATCATCAGCAACGCATTTATCCTCATTTCCGACATGGTACAAAAAAACGGCTATACACTTGACTATGAACATTTCTACTGGGTGGAATTTTACACGGTCAGCCGTTTCTGCAACCCGCTTGAAAACGGCGCCAAACAGGTCATTCTTGATTTTCAAATGCCATGCAGGAAAATATGATAATGGAACTGAAAATCGTTGCGGCTGACCCGCTTGGGGAAGGAAAGAAACAGAATGTGTTAAAATGAATGGTGTGAATATGATCCCAATGGGTTTGCAGGTGAATTGAAAGATGAAGCAAATTTTCAGCACGGTGGTCCAATTTCGCGGATCACATGAAAAATTCGGTTATATGCAGGGGCTTGCATTAAAAGAATCACTTTCTGTCCAAAACCGCGACAATCAATGGAAAGTCAGAAAACCGCGGTTTGTCATCGACCTGAACGAAACGAAAGACGCCATCACCCGCTTTGCACCCGGAATCTGGGAAGAGTTGCGCGGATTGCAAGAAGCGCTGGAATGGCCGATGGAAAAAGTTTTGCAGGAATTTGGCGGCTACCGGGTGGACTGTGCAAAATCAGGCTGCTCGATTTTAACAGGCGATGGCTATCTTATCCGCAACTATGATTACCATCCAAAAACCTATGAAGGCCGCTATGTCCTGTACCAGCCAAGCGATCAGGGATACGCGATTGCCGGGCCGAGCCAGCGCGTCACCGGGCGGATGGACGGCATGAATGAAAAAGGGCTCGCCATCGGCTATACGTTTATCCATCGAAAAAGTCCCGGCGACGGGTTTATTTGCTGCATGATTGGCAGGCTGCTATTGGAATCATGCGCAAATATTGACGAAGCCGTTGCCCTATTAAAAGAAATTCCGCACCGCCATTCATTCAGCTATGTAGTTTACGATAAAAGCGGGGAAAACCGGATTGTCGAAGCATCTCCGCGCGCGGTCGCCGTGCGGAACGGAAACACTTGCACCAATCATTTTGAAACCCTCGGCAAAGAAAACCGGCATCATCTCAACGATTCGATGCGCAGAACCGCCATTTTGGAACAGGAAAAAGGGCATCTGTCCAGCGCCCGGGATGCGTTTCAATTATTAAACAGCCGGGAAAAAGGCGTTTTTTCAGAATTATACAGCAGCTGGGCAGGCACGATTCATACTTCCGCTTACCTGCCGAAGCAAATGGAAGCCTGGTTCGCTTTAGGCGGGGACTGCGAGCCGGTGAAAATCGACTTTGATAAATGGCTGTCAGGAGAAGACTTGCCCATTGAAAAGATCACCGGCGAAGTGGATACGGATATTCCCTTCCTCCATATGGACAAAGGGGCCGACTGGTTTCGAAAATAATCAAAATAGCGGCCATGGCAGCAGGAATCCTTGCCGGAAAAATCGCTCCGGCTGCGAAAATGGAATCATCAGGCGCCCTGGGTCGTATGGAGCAAAAACCATGGACTCTTTTTTTCATGGGCCGCCAGCATTGGAAGCGTTCCCACTGTATCGTGTATATTGTACTCCAGCTGGGAAAATTTTATTTATGCGTTTACTGTCCAATTGGCAGAGGAACGAGAAAGCACGGCAAAAACCGGATACCCAATCAGGTTCCGGTTTTAATTTGCCGTCTTTTCTTCTGAGATCTTGCGCAATGCTACCTTTTCCTCCTTTTCCCTTTGGGAGCGCTTTAAAAAATACGGAAGCGCAAGCAGCTGATAAGCATTGCAGATGAGAAGCGGGAAAAGCATAAGATAAAGCGAGGTTATGCTATTGGCACGCAAAGACGGCACCCATTCGAGAATGGTCACTGCCACCATGAAAAAGAAGGCAGGAATAAAAGTCCTTGCACTTTTCGCCTGCTTTGTCTTAGCAGCTGCCGCCGCGAGCGCGGACACAAGGATCAGTGCCGCAAACAGCAAGGACTGGCGGGTATCCGCGCGGAAGTACACAAAATCGAACAGTACATAACAGGCTGCTACGAGCTGAACGGCCTGCCAAACAAGCCGCGAACGGAAAATATCAAGCCCGAGCTGGTGCACGGTTAACCAGGCGAAGAAACCGACCTGGCTGACAAGACTGAAAATCAAGCCCAACCCCGCAAACCAGAAAAACGCGCCGGCGATGGATAAAAGATCCGCCCGCGCAAAATAAGGTGCCATTTCCGGCCAGCGTACGAAAAACCCGAGAATCTCGGCTGACACCCCTCCGATTGCAAGAGCGGCAAAAAAGAAACGAACCCAGTTCCGGCTTGTCAATCCCCATCCCCCTTTGCCATTAAAGTACCTCTATTGTAACAGAGAATAATTAGAAAAATCCAGCACATCACGCCGGCTTTTCCCAAATGTACCGTTTTACCAATACGCACGATGAAGCCGGTTTTTGCAGACCTGCCTTAGCGGGAAAAACTTCCACTGCTTTTAAGCCTCCCCGCCGGGCGCATAATCCGAAAAGAACTTCACATATTAAAGATAGAATGAAGAAGGGAGCCAAAAGCATGAAACCAAGAACCGTTTTGCTCCTGATCAGCCTTTGCGCTGCCCTTACAGCCTGCTCGGGCGAGGCTTCAACAGGCGGGCAAGCGGATTATAACCAGACGAAAAAAATGGTCATTGACATATTGAAAACCGATGAAGGAAAAAAAGCGCTGCAGGACGTGATCACAAGCGATGGAATGAAAAAGAATTTGGTCATTGACAAGGCGTACATGAAAGAAGCGATCGAACAAACATTAACTTCCGATAAAGGCAAGGCTTTTTGGAGAGAGGCCATGCAGGATCCGAAATTTGCCGCCGCGGTTGCAGACAGCATGAAAACCGAAAACAAAGCGCTGTTGAAAAGTTTGATGAAGGATCCGGATTACCAGGCGATGATGATCGATATTTTAAAAGACCCGGCTTACGAAAAAGAAGTACAAACGATGCTAAAAAGCAAAGAAATGCGGAAAACCATGCAGGGTGTTGTCATTGATACGTTTAATGACCCGGCTTTTAAAGCGAAAATGGAAGACAGTTTACTGAAGGCAGCCAAAGCAATGAATGAGAAAAAGTAGCGGCGGGGCGGGTTCCGCCGCATTTTCTTATCATGGAAAAAATAAAGTTGAAACCAGTGGCGGCCGTTTGTCCATTTAGCAGGGCCTAATTGGACATTTCAACCCGCCCTGCCTGCTCTTTTGTCCTTCATCCCGCTTATGAAGGACATTTCAACCTGCAACTCGCAACCTTTTGTCCTTCATCCCGCTTATGAAGGACATTTCAACCTGCGGCTCGCTGCCTTTTGTCCTTCATCCCGCTTATGAAGGACATTTCAACCTGCAGCTCGCTGCCTTTTGTCCTTCATCCCGGTTATGAAGGACATTTCAACCTGCGGCTCGCCACCTTTTGTCCTTCATCCCGGTTATGACGGACATTTCAACCTGCGGCTCGCCACCTTTTGTCCTTCATCCCGCTTATGAAGGGCATTTCAACCTGCAGCTCGCTGCCTTTTGTCCTTCATCCCGGTTATGACGGACATCTCAACCTGCCCCGCCTGCTCTTTTGTCCAATTAGCCATCCTATCGGGACAAAACACACCGCCGACACCGATCTTTTGTCTATCCTGAAAATATACGCCGGCTGGTTTTCATTCTTCTGCTGGTGCCGCTGTTCTGCGGCATGGGCGTTCATTGGATCCCCTATTGAGACAAAACACACGGCCAGCCCAATTGGACACACCTTTCCAAATGCCGCTTCCATTCCTATGGGGACAGAGGCCGCCTGTTTTCCTTTCATTATGAAAAAGACGGCAAGGCACTCACAAGAGAAGTGTCTTGCCGTCTTTTTTCGGCAGCCTTGCGGAGGGGCGGGCTTTTCACGAAGTGGATGCTCCGCCGAAAATTCCTCCTCTGTTTCCGGCTGCTTCAAAACTGCGGGTTTTTCGCGAAAGGAAAGCTTCACTTTTTCAATTTGTCCACAATCTTTTGGGCAATCTCCCTGTAAATCTGCCCGAGCCGGTGGTCTTCGGCATAAATGGACGGCGCGAAATCATGTTCATTCCAGTCCGGCTGCTGGAGCGGGAGCTGGCCGAGCACTTCGGTCCGCAATTCTTCGGCAAGTTTTTCCCCGCCGCCGCGGCCAAATACATACTCGCGTTCGCCGGTCACCTTGCTTTCAAAATAAGCCATATTTTCAATGACACCGAGCAAATTGTGTTCCGTCCGGAGTGCCATCGCGCCGGCCCTTGCCGCAACAAAAGCCGCAGTCGGATGCGGGGTCGTCACGATAATCTCATTGCAGCGCGGCAGCATCGAATGGATATCGAGCGCCACATCCCCGGTGCCCGGCGGCAAGTCCAGCAGCAAATAATCGAGGTCGCCCCATTCTACTTCATGGAAGAAATTGTTCAGCATTTTGCCAAGCATCGGCCCGCGCCAGATAACCGGCGCATTGTCTTCTACAAAAAAACCCATCGAAATGACCTTGACCCCGAACCGTTCCACCGGGATAATTCTTTCGCCGCGGACAACTGGACGCTGCATAATGCCCATCATGTCCGGCACGCTGAACCCGTAAATATCGGCATCAATCAGGCCGACCTTTTTCCCGAGGCGGGCGAGTGCAACCGCCAAATTGACGGAAACGGTCGATTTCCCAACGCCGCCCTTGCCGCTTGCAATGGCGATGAATTCCGTTTTGGCGGAGCCGAGCGGATTTTTGTTGTCTTCCTGCAACAAATCGCGGAACCGGCCGAGCGTCTCTTTCGGCAGTTCGCCGAAGCGGATGCCGACTGTGTTCGCGCCGATCCCCTTCAATGCTTTCACAATGGCCATCTGCAGCTGCAGCTGTTCGCTTGTGCCGGTTTTGGCAATCGCCACTTTGACACTGACATGCTGGATCTCTTCTTTGATTTTGATTTCGAGGATCCCTTTTGTTTCTTCCAGCGTTTTATGTAAAAAAGGATCTTCAAACCCTTTTAACACGTCGTAAACCTGTTGTTCCGTCAACATTTTCTACACCATCCTTAAAATGAAGTCGTTTCCAGCTTGATTCCAGTATACCATACAATGGCAGTGTTTTGCGCTGGAACGGCTCCGGATGCTTGTCAGTTCTTTAAGTCCTTTTCTTTTGTAAAGTAGCGCATAATCCCTTCATAAATAGAAGCCGCCACCTTTGTCTGGTACGCATCGGATTTTAATTGCTCCCGCTCCCCGGGATTGGACAAAAACCCGATTTCCACAAGGCAGCCCGGTTTTTTCGCATGCTTCAGCAAATACACATTGGATAATGTTTTGGAAGCCCGGTTTGTATTTTCGAGATTCCGGACCAGCTCCGCCTGGATAAACGTGGCGATCCTTTTATTTTCAATCATGGTCGGGGCGTAAAAAGTCTGGGCGCCGTGCCACTGCGATTGCGGAATAGCGTTCAGATGGATGCTGATAAAAAGGTCCGCTTCCGACGCGTTGATCAGGGAAAGCCTTTTTCTTAAATCCTCCACTTTGCGGCGGCTGTAGCCCTTTGTCTCGTTATCAGCAAGGTCTGTGTCCGTTTCGCGCGTCATAATAACAAGCGCCCCCTGCTGCTGAAGATAGTCTTTGATTTTGCTCGCCACACTCAAGGCAACATCTTTTTCCAGCACTTCATCTCCCGTTGCCCCGCCATCCGGCCCCCCGTGCCCCGGATCCAAATAGATGATTTTCCCGGAAAGCGGCAGATTCCACGGGCGCCACGTATCTTTTTGGAAAAACTCAAACTGCACAAGTAAAAATAAAAGGGTGACACCAAGCAGAAACCCCGCAATTTTGATTTTCCGTTTCATCACAATCTCCCTCTCCCTGTCCTTACTGAAAAGTTATGGGACAAGGGAGGAAAATAGAACTGGAAAAAAGGGAGCCGCAAACGGGCATCCCCTAACGAAGCCGCAGTTTCCGCCTTTGTTCGCCTTTTTTAAAGCCGTAAGACCAAAAGTAGTCGGCAAACTGCTCGCATGTATAGTAAATGGACTCCTGCATCGTATCATTGCCGAATGTCCAATAAAGCCAAAAATTATACAGCGTATCTGTAATATGCTTTAATTCGGTTTCGCACCGTTTCTTTGCCTGCTCGGCTGGCTCTCCGTAATACCCGAACCGGCTGTAATGGCCGCCTAATAAATAGGCCTCAATGGCGACATCGTAACACCCTTCTTCGATCCCCTGCTCCATCCACGCTCCCCCGTTGATCCGGAACGAACCGAAATGGGACTGGAAGCTTTTCTTCAGCACTTCAACCGGCAGTTCGCGGAGCAAATTGCGTTCCGCTTTCATTTGCCTCTCCCGTCTTTTCGCAGACAGGGTGGTAATGACTTCATTCATCTCTACCCACTCCTTACCGGTATTGTACGCGGGTGTAGAGGCGTCGATACTTTATAATGATTTCCAAACAAGGAACCGATATCGCAACATGGGCGCGCGCTTTAAGCCAACACACCGCTCAGGGGCACGCATCCTTTTTTTCAGTATGCTCCGGCTTCTGGTCAAATCCCCGGTCATCAATCCGGCATGCCTCAAGCGGGATGACTTTTGTCCGCTTTACGAGCTTGTAGCCGAGCCACATGATGGCAAAAAGCGGGATGCCGAGATACGCGGCAATGGCGCTCATCCAGTCGATACGACCGCCGAGGAATGCCTGATAATCCTGCGCAAGAATGACGATCACGCCGACAATCAGCGCAAAAATTGGGCCGAACGGGTACCATTTCGCATGGTAAGGGAGGTCGTCAAGTGAACGTCCCTGTGCGAGATACGCTTTCCGGAAACGGTAATGGCTGGCGGCAATCCCGAGCCAGAAAATAAAGCCCGTGACGCCCGCTGCATTCAACAGCCAGATATAAATGGCGCCGTCCCCGAATGCGGATGCGAGAAATGCAAGCGCGCCGACAATGGTCGTGGCAACAAGGGCTGCGACCGGCACGCCGCGTTTGTTCAGTTTGCCGAAAAACTTCGGCGCCTGGCCTTCATGGGCCATTGCATACAAAATCCTTGTTGAAGCATACAGGCTCGAGTTTCCCGCCGACAGCACAGCCGTTAAAATGACCGCATTCATTAGGGATGCAGCAAACGCAAGCCCCGCTTTTTTAAAGACAAGTGTAAACGGGCTCACCATTACATCCGTACTTTGCAAACTTTTTGTCGTATAAGGGATAATCAGCCCGATGACAAGAATTGCAAGGACA
Organism: Heyndrickxia coagulans DSM 1 = ATCC 7050; assembly: GCF_000290615.1. Lineage (GTDB taxonomy): Bacteria > Bacillota > Bacilli > Bacillales > Bacillaceae_C > Weizmannia > Weizmannia coagulans. The sequence goes on along the minus strand of NZ_ALAS01000098.1, from coordinate 40,983 downwards.
TAAAATAACAAAATGCGCCAGAAAATGCTTTTGATTGCTTTCGGGACGTTTTTGCGCGGATTCTCGCTTTCTCCAGCTGCAACGCCGACAATTTCCGTCCCCTGGAATGAAAATCCGGCTGTAATGAACACGCCAAGTACGGCAAGCGCACCACCGTGGAAAGGCGCATCCCCGATTGTAAAGTTTTTAAAGCCGGCCGGTGCCCCGCCCAATATGCCAAATATCATGCATAAGCCGGTAACAATAAAAAGGATAATGGTCGCCACTTTGACAAAGGAAAACCAGTACTCTCCTTCGCCATAGCCTCTCACGGACAAAATGTTCAAAAGAAAAATCACGAGCAAAAACAGGCCGCTCCACAACCAGCTGGGGCTGTGCGGAAACCAAAATTTCATGACCAGCGTCGATGCCGACAGTTCCGCTGCAAGACAAATGGCCCAGCTGTACCAGTAATTCCAGCCGAGCGCAAAACCGAGCGCCGGATCAATAAAGCGGGTTGCATACGTACTGAATGCCCCGCTTGTCGGCATGAATGAAGCCAGTTCCCCGAGGCTTGTCATAATAAAATAGACCATCACACCGATAACCAAATAGGCAAGCAGCGCTCCCCCCGGGCCCGCCTGGTAAATCGCGGCGCCGCTTCCGAGAAAAAGCCCGGTCCCGATCGAGCCGCCGAGTGATATCATGGTCAGATGTCGTGCCTTTAAACGCCGTTTCAGGCCGGATTTTTGTGTTGCCATCGTATGTTCATCTCCATTTATCTATCATACGCATCTGGTTAAAATAAATCACAACGTCCATACCATAGCACAAAAAATTCCGGATGAAAACAGGATTTTGCATATTTCCAGCATTTTGTTGCATAATCTTACATACCTATGTAGAAAAACGTGCAGCAAGGTTTTGCACCTGCTGCACGTTTGCCGTTTATAAAACCGGCTGCTTTTCGATGTACCCTTTTTCTTCCAAAAAGCGGATCACCTGCCCGACAGCCTGTTCCAGCGGCTGTTTGTCGGTTTCCACGACAAGTTCCGGATGTTCCGGGGCTTCATAAGGGGCATCTATACCGGTAAAATTTTGTATTTCCCCATTGCGGGCTTTTTTGTATAAGCCTTTCGGGTCCCGCTGTTCACATGCTTCCAACGGGCAATGCACGTAAATCTCTACGAATTCATTATCTTCGACCAGTTCGCGCACCATGTCCCTGTCAGCACGGTACGGTGAAATGAACGCCGTCAGCACCATTACGCCGGCATCCACGAACAGTTTTGACACCTCTCCGATGCGGCGGATATTTTCTTTCCGGTCTTCCGGGGAAAACCCGAGATTTTTATTCAACCCGTGGCGGATATTATCGCCATCGAGGATATACGTGCGGATCCCCCGCCTGTGGAGTTCCTGTTCAACGGCGACGGACAGCGTTGATTTCCCCGCACCGGATAACCCGGTAAACCAGAGGACTGCGCTAGAGTGCCCGTTTAACCTCCGGCGGTCTTCTTTTTTAATTTGGGTTTCATGCCATGTGATATTGGTTGCTTTCGCCATGCGGCCGGTTCCCTCCTTATGATTTGCGGACGTTTAATTGTGCACTTTCATCCCTTTGATCAGCACTTCTGCCACTTCCGGCCGGGAAAATTCTTTCGGCGGTTTTTGGCCGGCGCGCAGCATTTCGCGCACTTTTGTCCCGCTCAAATGAATATGGTCTTCTTTTCCGTGCGGACAGGTTTTCGTTGTGGCCATATTGCCGCATTTCGTGCAGTAAAACGCATGCTCAAATTTTAAAATGGTGATGCCCAGTTCCTGCTCCACAGTGCTGATCAGTTCCTGTGCTTCATACGTCCCATAATAATCGCCGACGCCGGCATGGTCCCGGCCAACAATGAAATGGGTGCAGCCGTAATTTTTACGGACGAGCGCATGCAGGATTGCTTCCCGCGGGCCTGCATAGCGCATGGCGGCAGGGTAAATAACAAGGCGCACACGGTCTTTTGGATAATAATGTTTCAAAATCACTTCGTAACTTTCCATCCGGATATCCGCCGGAATATCATCGCTTTTTGTCTCGCCGACAAGCGGGTTTAAAAGCAGCCCGTCAACGATTTCAAGCGCGCTTTTCTGAATGTATTCATGGGCGCGGTGGACCGGGTTGCGCGTCTGGAAGCCGACAATCGTTTTCCAGCCGAGGGATGCGAACAATGCCCTTGTTTCTTTCGGATCTTTATAATAAGCGGCAAACTCGTCATGATTCGGGCGGTTTAAAAGCGTAACCGGCCCTGCAAGATACACATCCCCGTTTTCATATAAGCGTTTAACACCGGGGTGCGCCGGGTCGGTTGTCCCGTACACGAGCCTTGCTTCCCGTTCTTTTTCCACTGTATACTTTTCTTCCAGTGTGAGCGTGCCGTAGATCACGCCGTCTGCGCCTTTTAATGCGAGCATTTCTCCGGTTTCAAACCTTTCCGCTTCCTCTTCTGTTACGGGAAGCGTGATCGGAATACTCCAGATAAGGCCGTTTGAAAGCCGCATATTTTCCACAACCGTTTCATAATCCTGCTTCCCCATAAACCCGGTCAGCGGGCTGAATCCGCCGATGCCGATCAGCTCCAAGTCGGAGATGCTCCAGTCGGAAACGGTTAATGCCGGTAATTGTTCTGCCTGTTTTAAAGCTTCCGCACTGTGGTTTTCCCGGTTTACCAATATACCGCCGTGCGGGATGCTCGTTGAAAAAGCCATGTTCCAATTTCCTCCACTCGTTTACATTTTTCCTATAAAAACAATTGGAATACTTCCGTAATATTTATTTTAGCATTAAACAGATTATTTTTGCATTTATTTTTTGCAAATTTTGACGGATCACGGGTGAGCGCGCTGTCCTCTTTCAAATCGCTTCTCGACACGCTCATGATAGGCTCCGGACTGAAAGACTTCCTGCGATGTTGTTCCTTCAAGGGCAAGCAAGTATAATGCCTTTACATCCTCAGCGATGTCTTCACGCTGCATAAAATCATCAAGGCTTGTATGGTTGTGGCTCGTTTGCAGTGCCGGGTCAATAAACGATTCGATTTTCTGCCTCAGCTCCGTTTCGTCTTCCTGCAACAGCAAATGAAGGGTGCTAGCGGGTTTTTTTGGACATAAAAAAGACCCTCCCCACATAAGTGAAGAGAGCCTTTGAAATGCCAATAATTTAACGTTTCGAGAACTGAGGTGCACGACGAGCGCCTTTGAGACCGTATTTCTTCCGTTCTTTCATACGGGCGTCACGTGTCAGAAGGCCTGCGCGTTTTAACACTGCACGATATTCAGGATCAGCCTGCAGCAATGCGCGGGCAATACCGTGGCGGATTGCGCCAGCTTGGCCTGTGAAACCGCCGCCTCTTACGTTTACGAGAACATCGTAGCTGCCGTTTGTTTCTGTTATATTCAATGGTTGTTTAATCACTTCAACTAAAGCTTCGAACGGAATGTAATCTTTTACATCGCGCCCGTTAACCGTAATATTGCCGTTTCCAGGAACTAAGCGGACACGTGCAACAGAACTTTTGCGGCGTCCGGTCCCGGCGTATTGTACTTGTGCCAAAATAATGCCCTCCTTTTAAAATTATCCGCGAAGTTCGTAAACTTCCGGTTTTTGTGCTTCATGCGGATGCTCTGCGCCAGCATACACATGCAACTTTTTAAACATCTGGCGTCCAAGGGAACCTTTCGGAAGCATGCCTTTAATAGCAAGTTCCAGCATTTTTTCTGGATAGTTCGCACGCATTTCGCCTGCTGTGCGCTGTTTCAAACCGCCTGCAAACTGGCTGTGGCGGTAGTAAATTTTGTCTTCCAGTTTTTTGCCTGTCAATTCTACTTTAGAAGCATTCAGGATGATCACATGGTCGCCCGTATCCACGTGCGGTGTGAAAACCGGTTTATGTTTGCCGCGTAAAATGGATGCCACTTCAGAAGCGAGGCGCCCAAGGGTCTTGCCTTCAGCATCCACTACGTACCATTTACGTTCAACTTCGTTTGCTTTTGCCATATAAGTCGTACGCATGAGTTACCCTCCTAAAAAATATTCACAAAAACACAGTCATGATCTATTTGCATTATCACAATAAGTTTCCGGGGCTTATCGTGGAGTTAAAAAAACAATACCATAGGTTATAATATCGTTTTGGGGCAAGAATGTCAAGCAAATGTTACGCCTGGTCCGGTTGTTTTTGTCTTCTTTTTATCATGCGGGTCCATGCCCCGTCAATAAGTTACTTTCCATAAATACAATCCTTCCGGCGGCGCGGTTTTGCCCGCATAGATCCGGTTGCGTTTTTCAAGGATTTCGCGCATTTCACCGGGCTCGCGCTTGCCGCTGCCGATTTCAAGCAAAGTGCCGGTTAAGATCCGCACCATATTGTATAAAAAGCCGTTTCCTTTAAAACAGATCACCAATTCATCGTCCTGCCGCAAAAACCGGATCTCTTTCAACGTGCGGACCCTGTCTTCCGCCTCCGTTTTTGCCGAGCAAAAACTCGTAAAATCATGGGTGCCAAGCACGGCGTTTGCCGCCGCTTCCATTGCCCCGGTATCAAGCGGAAACCAGACCCTTAACGCGTAACGGTGCTTAAACGGGCTGCGGACATGGGAAAAATAGATCCGGTAGCGGTATTCCTTCTCTTTTACCGAGTAGCGCGCGTGAAAACCGGGGCCCACATACGCCGCTGCCGAAACTGAAATATCGCCGGGAAGCAGGCTGTTTAAAGCGGCCGGCCAGCTTGTTTCCGGAATAGAAAGATCCGTATCGAAATGGACCACCTGCCCCATCGCGTGCACGCCGGCATCCGTCCTTCCGGAAGCCGCCGTTTTCACGGGGCGGCCTTTATGAAGAGCGGCCAGCGCCTTTTCGATTTCCTGCTGGACCGTCCGCTGCCCCGGCTGGACCTGGTACCCCGCGAACCGGGAACCGTCGTAACTGACCGTACATTTTACGCGCTTCATAAAATCCCCCCGTCACGGAACAGCACGAGCAGGATGATAACGGCGGCCAGGGCGCAAATGGACAGCGTATCAGCCGTGCGCCAGATGAGCAAGCGGTATTTTGTCCGCCCCTCCCCGCCCTGGTAGCCGCGGGCTTCCATTGCCGTTGCCAGCTCTTCCGCACGTTTGAACGAACTGACAAACAGCGGAATTAATAAAGGAATAATGGCTTTCACCCGGTCTTTTATACTCCCGCCGGAAAAATCGACACCCCGGGCCATCTGCGCCTTCATGATTTTTTCCGTTTCGTCCATTAATGTCGGAATGAACCGCAGTGAAATGGACATCATTAACGCCAGTTCATGGACCGGAAATTTTACTTTCCGGAGCGGCGCAAGTAGCATTTCAATCCCGTCTGTCAGCGAGATTGGCGTTGTCGTCAGCGTCAAAAGCGATGTTAAAAAGATCAACAGCATAAACCTGAGCGAAATAAACACGCCCTGCCGGATCCCTTCACTATAAATATGAATAAATGCATAACGGAAAACAAGGCTGCCCTCACGATTGAAAAACAGCTGCAGAAAAAAGGTAAAAATGACCAGCCATAAAATCGGCATTAACCCTTTAATAAAAAAACGGACAGGAACTTTTGAAACCAGCATAACAAGCAAGGTAAAGATTACGAGAATCCCGTAGGTGGCCGCATTATTGGCCAAAAATACAATACAAATAAAGACGAATACAAAAATCAATTTCGAACGCGGATCCATCCGGTGAATGACGGAATCGCCCGGAATATAACGCCCGAAAATCATTTTTTCCATCATGCGCGCCCACCCCGTTTCAAAACCGATTGCAATGCTTCCGCAAGTTCTTCTACTGTCAGGCATGTCTTTTTGAACTTCATACCGGTTTTTTTCTCGAGCATGGTCTGGAAGCGGACAATCTCCGGCACGCTTAATCCCCATTTTTCAAGCAACCCGGGATCGGAAAAGATGTCACGGGGTGCACCTTTTTTCATCAATTTCCCCTGGTGCAAAATGACGAGCTCATCGGCATACAGGGCGGCATCTTCCATGCTGTGGGTAACAAGCACAGTCGTTAAATGCTTCTTCCGGTGCAATTCGTAAAACATGCCCATCATCTCGTGGCGCCCGCGCGGATCAAGGCCGGCAGTCGGCTCGTCCAGCACAAGCACATCCGGTTCCATCGCAAGCACACCGGCGATGGCAACCCGCCGCATTTGCCCGCCTGACAGGTCAAACGGCGATTTTGCAAGAATCTCTTCTGAAAGCCCGACAAGCCGGATGAGTTCCCTTGCCCGCTGTTTCGCTTCTTCATCCGGAACGCCGAAATTTTTCGGGCCGAAACAGATGTCTTTTTCCACCGTTTCTTCAAACAGCTGGTGTTCAGGAAACTGGAACACAATCCCGACTTTTTGCCGGATCGCCTTCAAGTTTTTTTCCTTTTTTCCGCCTTCAATCACCCGGCCGCCGATCGTTACTTTTCCTTTTGTCGGCTGGAGCAGGGCATTCAAATGCTGCAGCAGCGTCGATTTGCCTGAACCGGTATGCCCGATCACGGCGATATAGCGGCCGGACGGGATGGCGAGGGAAATGTCATAGAGCGCAAGCCTTTCAAACGGCGTATTCGGCTGATACCGGTATTCTACTTGTTCAAATGCAATGTCCATAGTGCATCCACCAATTCTTCATCTGTTAAATAAATTTCCGGTAAGTCCAGGCCCCTTGCTTTAAGCGCTTTTGCCATTTTGACCGGGAACGGAATATCGAGGCCAAGCGCGGTCAATGTCTCATCCATTTGAAAAATGTCACGCGGTGTGCCTTCCTGGTAGACCTCCCCGCGGTTCATCACGATCATCCGTTCCGCCTGGGCGGCTTCTTCAAGATCATGGGTAATCGAGATGACGGTCAGCCCCGCTTCTTGTTTCAACTGGCGGATCGTCTCCAGCACTTCTTTGCGGCCGACCGGATCGAGCATGGATGTAGCTTCATCCAAAATGATCACTTCCGGCTTAAGCGCGATGATCCCGGCAATCGCCACCCGTTGTTTTTGCCCGCCTGATAGATGGTGCGGTTCGCGGTCCAGAAAGTCCGACATCCGAACCCGCTTTAAAGCATCATGGACGCGTTTCACCATTTCCTCACGCGGCACACCGTGGTTTTCCAGCCCAAATGCGACATCATCCTGAACGGTTGTGCCGACAAACTGGTTATCGGGATTTTGAAACACCATGCCGACGCGCCTTCTAATCTCCCAGACATTTTCATCCGACAACTTGAGGCCGGAAACCGTTATCGCGCCTTTTCCGGGAAACTGCAAGCCGTTCAGGAGCCTCGCCAGCGTAGACTTTCCGGATCCGTTATGCCCGACAATGGCCAGCCACTCGCCTTTATAAACTTGAAAAGAAATATTTGTTAGTGCATATGTTTCCTGTTCCGGGTAACGGAAGGAAACCTGGTCGATGTCAATGATCACGTTCGCGCTGTCTGCCAATGCCGGATTCCTCCTCTGTAACCTGCTTTCTTTGCACGGTTCAAACATGCCAAGCAATCCTTCTTCATCCTCTTCAGCATCATTTTCATCCTGATGGCGGCGCCTTAAAGTTGCAGCAGGGGCAGCCTTCATGCGCCTGCCCCTGCGCCGGCAACAGCCCGTTTAAAAACGGTTTATCTCACGAACGACGATGCCAATGTTTCGCCCGTTTGCTTGTATTTATATTCTACCGTATTGTCGTGCAGTTTGGCGGGTAAAATATCCCCATAATAAAAAAGCCTGCACCCCTCTTCAGTGTAGACGTTAACAATCCGGCGCACAGAAATAAAAAGGGGTGCAAGAGCTAGACGGGCCACAAAATGCGCCCATCGTAACACTCACAGTTTGTTGCATCACGCATAAAAGAAAAGGTTTCATAAACACAGGCTGCCCTCTAGCTGCAAGCCTGCGATGACGAACCGAAAAAAGATAGAAAAAGGGCAAAGAAGCAGTTAATATTCTTTCAACTGTCCAGCCCTTGAGAAAATCATTCGTTTACTTGCTCTTGGTCTTGCTCTTGCTCTTGCTCTTTCTTTTCAACGAATTCAATAATCGCAACCGGCGCACCATCCCCGCGGCGCGGGCCTACTTTCAAGATGCGGGTGTAACCGCCCTGGCGATCCGCGTAACGTTCTGCAATGACCGAGAATAATTTTTGAACAGCATCCTGTTTTGTTTCTGCGTCAGCTGTTTCATGGCGTACATATGCAGCAGCCTGGCGGCGGGCATGAAGATCACCGCGCTTTCCAAGCGTAACTAATTTTTCAACAACCGAGCGTAATTCTTTTGCGCGTGCTTCAGTTGTTTCGATGCGTTCATTAATGATAAGGTCTGTTGCCAAATCGCGCAGTAATGCTTTACGTTGGGCGCTTGTGCGTCCTAACTTTCTGTAAGGCATGAAGTTCCCTCCCTTATGTTGGATTAATCGCTTTGCCTTCTAACCGGCTCAGTCGTCTTTGCGCAAACCCAAGCCCAAATCTTCGAGCTTTGCTTTGACTTCTTCAAGGGACTTGCGGCCAAGATTCCGGACTTTCATCATATCTTCTTCCGTTTTGTTGGCCAGTTCCTGAACGGTATTGATGCCGGCACGTTTCAGGCAGTTATAAGAACGGACTGAAAGATCAAGTTCCTCAATTGTCATTTCAAGCACTTTTTCTTTCTGGTCTTCTTCTTTTTCCACCATAATTTCTGCATTTTGTGCTTCATCCGTCAGTCCGACGAAGATGTTCAAATGCTCGGTTAAAATTTTGGCGCCTAAAGCAATTGCTTCTTTCGGGCCGATGCTGCCGTCAGTCGTGACATCCAGTGAGAGCTTATCATAATTGCTGACTTGCCCTACCCGGGTATTTTCGACCTGGTAGCTCACGCGTTGAACCGGGGTATAAATAGAATCTATTGGAATGACACCAATTGGATGGTCTTCCCGCTTATTTTGATCAGCAGGAACATAGCCGCGGCCTTGGTTGGCAGTCATGCGCATACGCAAATGCCCGTTTTCGGCAACCGTCGCAATATAGAGATCCGGATTTAAAATCTCCACATCGCTGTCATGCGTAATATCGGCTGCTGTCACAGCGCCTTCTCCCTGTACATCAATCTCAAGCGTTTTTTCCTCATCGGAGTAGATTTTCAAAGCCAGCTTTTTGAGGTTCAAAATAATGCTGGTCACATCTTCAACAACGCCTTCGACTGTCGAGAATTCGTGCATCACGCCATCGATTTGGATGGATGTGACAGCGGCACCCGGGAGTGAAGATAATAGGATACGACGTAAGGAGTTACCCAAAGTAGTACCATATCCACGCTCAAGCGGTTCTACGACGAACTTGCCATAAGTAGCGTCATCGCTGACCTCAACCGTTTCAATTTTTGGCTTTTCAATTTCAATCATTCAAATTAACCCTCCTTCAAAACGTCGAAACCCCGTATAGCACCCCAGAAAGAGCCCTATTCGAAATTCCCCATGCAAAATTCCCTATTATGCATAACAACTGGATCATTCAAATCATTTTTTTGCAGATTATGCATCATATCCCATTATAGACAAGGATACAAAATCTATACAAAAAAAATCAGACACGACGACGTTTTGGCGGGCGGCAACCATTATGCGGCACAGGTGTTACGTCTTTAATGGCTGTAACTTCAAGCCCGGCAGCCTGCAGGGCACGGATAGCGGCTTCACGGCCTGCGCCAGGTCCTTTTACATTTACTTCCAAAGACTTCATCCCATGTTCCATCGATGCTTTCGCGGCTGTTTCAGCAGCCATTTGTGCAGCAAACGGCGTTGATTTACGAGAACCTTTGAAGCCGAGCGCACCGGCACTGGACCATGCAACAGCATTCCCATGCACATCCGTGATCGTAACGATTGTATTGTTAAAAGTGGAACGAATATGAGCGACACCTGATTCAATATTCTTTCTTACGCGGCGTTTGCGCGTATTTGTTCTGCGTGCCATATGAACAACCTCCTTTGCTTATTATTTCTTCTTACCGGCAACCGTTTTACGCGGGCCTTTGCGTGTACGGGCATTGTTTTTCGTGTTTTGCCCGCGAACAGGAAGACCGCGGCGGTGGCGGAGACCTCTGTAGGATCCGATTTCCATCAGGCGTTTAATGTTCAAGGAAACTTCGCGGCGAAGATCCCCTTCTACTTTCAGCCTGTCCACGATATCACGGATTTTGTTTACTTCATCCTCTGTTAAGTCGCGGACGCGTGTATCTTCAGAAATTCCGGCCTCAGCAAGAATTTTTTGTGCAGTTGATTTACCGATTCCGTAAATGTATGTTAAAGAAATAACAACACGTTTATCACGTGGAATGTCAACACCGGCAATACGAGCCATACAGGTGCACCTCCTTCAGATTTATCCTTGTTTTTGTTTGTGTTTCGGATTTTCACAGATTACCATTACTTTGCCTTTTCTGCGGATAACCTTGCATTTTTCGCAGATCGGCTTCACAGATGGTCTAACTTTCATGGTTTACCCTCCTTAATATACGGAGTACAGGCCCGGTACCCTTTATCCAGACAGATTCCCCGGGCAGACTTTCCGTTTCACCGAAAAAGCCGTGTATCTACATTATTTAAACCGGTACGTAATTCTACCGCGGGTCAAATCATATGGGGACAGTTCAACTGTTACTTTATCGCCCGGTAAAATGCGGATAAAGTTCATCCGGATTTTACCCGACACATGCGCAAGAACAGTGTGACCATTTTCTAATTCTACCTTAAACATGGCATTCGGCAAAGTTTCGCTTACAATGCCCTCAACTTCAATAACGTCATCTTTCGCCATCGAACTATTCTCCCTCCTCCTAACATTTAGGACCTGGCAATGATACTTTTCCAAAACCTTAAAACGATTAGGCTCGCCAAAACTCCCGCTTCAGGAAGCGGCCGGCCTGCTGCATATTCACGTAAACCGGCTGATCCGGGGGGCCGGCAGGAGCTGATAAACGTTCCCAAGGTTACATGGTTCTTTCATGTCAGTCTTGACCAATCCCATGTCCGGCATACATGTGAACGAACGAAAGCCATTTGCACAGAATTGAATTGCATGAGAGACGTTCGAATGACGCTTACTGGCAATCCTGACAACGGAAGCCGCCTTCCTCATCTATTGATTACAAGTTAACTGATGAAGCAAATCGCCAATAAAACAGAGCCGTCATTTCACCCGTGAAATATCCAGCGGTGAAAATGCCACGAAAACCATTATAACCTTTTTAAGCGGAAATTGCATCAAACTTGAAAAGTTTTTTACCGTCCGGACACAGCCGAAAAGCCGTCCGGATAAAACTTCCAAAGGTGGTTTCCATCCAACGTGATTGCGGCTCTCATGAATTCACCAAGTCGTTCACGTTTAACCCAGTTGGCCCAGCAATTGATCGATATCCGCAAAAACTTGATGAATATCCTGCTGGCCGTTTACATTCCGCAAATAGCCTTTTTCCTCATAAAAGTCCAGCAGCGGCCGGGTTTGCTTCATATTGACATCGAGCCGGTTCCCGACAGTTTCTGCGTTGTCATCCGGCCGTTGATACAGCGGGCCGCCGCATTTGTCGCAAACGCCCTCCGTTTTTGGCGGATTAAACACGAGATGGTAAGTCGCACCGCAATTTTCACAAATTCTCCGACCGGTCAGCCGCTCTGTCAGAATCTCCCGGTCCACCTCTATGTTGATAACATAATCAAGCCGTTTGCCAAGGCTGCTTAAAATATTTTCCAAAGCTTCTGCCTGGGCAACCGTCCGCGGGAAACCGTCAAGCAGGAAGCCATTTTTGCAGTCATCCTTGCTTAACCGTTCGCGCACGATCCCGATCGTTACTTCATCAGGGACCAGTTCGCCTTTGTCCATAAAGGATTTGGCTTTAAGCCCCAGCTCCGTTTCTTCCTTTATCGCCGCCCGGAACATGTCTCCGGTGGAAATGTGAGGAATGGCATACTTATCAATGATTTTTTCGGCTTGAGTCCCTTTACCGGCTCCGGGAAGGCCCATTAACACTAAATTCATCGTACAGCCCCCTTATTCCTGACATGGTTTCAAGTGCAAAACCATTTTTATTTGATAAAGCCTCTGTAATGGCGTTTAACAAGCTGTGCTTCCAGTTGCAGCATCGTTTCAAGCGCAACCCCGATCACAACGAGCAGGCTTGTGCCGCCGATTCTGGCGGAAGTCGGGAGCCCGATGACATTCGTGAAAATGACAGGCAGAATGGCAATCACAGCAAGAAAGATTGAACCGACGAATGTCAGCCGGTATAAAACCGAAGTGACATATTGCTGTGTGTTTTTGCCCGGGCGGATCCCCGGAATATAGCCGCCTTGTTTCTTTAAATTGTCGGCAAGCTGCTCCGGATTGACTTGTACGAATGCATAAAAGTACGAAAAAGCGATAATCAACGCCACATAAATCAAAGCTCCGACCGGTTTTGTATAGTCAAAAATATACTGGATGGTGCTTGCCACACTGCTGGAACCGAAAAACGAAGCAATCGTCTGCGGCGCAATAATGAACGAAATCGCAAAGATAACCGGAATGACCCCGGCAGCATTGACCTTTAAAGGCAAATGCGTTGACTGCCTGCCGGTTGTTGCCCTGCCGGAAATGTGCTGGGCATACTGGACCGGTATCTTTCTCGATGCCTGCTGGAAATAGATGACTCCGACCACAATGGCCAGAATGATCAATGCAAGAAAAGCCAGCAAAACAATCTTCAAAAACAGCTGGGAACCGGCATTTTCAATTTGCTGTGCGTAAATCTGGTTGATGGCTGTCGGAATCCCGGCAATAATGCCGGCCATAATCAAAATGGAAATCCCGTTTCCTACGCCTTTGGCCGTAATTTGTTCGCCGAGCCACATCAAAAATGTGGTACCGGCTGTCAGCGTCAGTGCGATGATCAAATACGTCCAGAAACCGGACTTCGTAATCAGTGCCCCCTGCGCCAAATTATTAAAGCCATATGACATGCCGAAGCCTTCAATTAAAGCCAGGATAACCGTAAAATAGCGTGTAAACTCACTCAGCTTACGACGCCCCACTTCACCCTGTTTTGCCCACTCGGCAAACTTCGGCACAACATCCATTTGCAAGAGCTGCACAATAATGGAAGATGTGATATATGGCATAATGCCCATTGCAAAAATGGAAAAGTTCTTCAGCGCACCGCCCCCAAAAGTGTTTAGAAAGCCGACTAAACCGTTTTGGGTGGAGGCTTCCAATACGGAAGCATCCACATAAGGAACAGGAATAAAGGCTCCTATGCGGAATACAACCAGCATGAGGAGGGTGAAAATAATTTTATTTCTTATCTCACCCACACGCATCAAATTGGCGATTGTCTTGAACATTAAATCACCTCAGCTGTACCGCCAGCAGCTTCTATGGCTTCTTTGGCAGCAGAGGAGAATTTATGTGCTTTTACGGTCAATTTTTTCTCGAGTTTGCCGTTTGCAAGCACTTTTACGCCCGATTTTTCCTTGCTGATCACACCTGTTTCCAATAAAAGGGCAGGCGTTACTTCCGTGCCGTCTTCAAAACGGTTTAAAACGTCCAGGTTCACAATGGCATACTCTTTACGGTTGATGTTCGTAAAACCGCGTTTCGGCAAACGGCGGAACAACGGGGTTTGGCCGCCTTCAAAACCGAGGCGTACACCGCCGCCGGAACGGGCGTTTTGGCCTTTGTGCCCTTTGCCGGCTGTTTTTCCGTTGCCGGAACCAATACCGCGGCCGACACGGTTGCGTTTTTTACGGGATCCTTCTGCAGGTTTTAATTCATGAAGTTTCATGGTTGCACCTCCTTATCTTAAAATCAAAAATTATTGTTCCGATACAGAAACAAGATGGGACACTTTATTGATCATGCCGCGAATTGCAGCATTGTCTTCTTTCTCAACAGTCTGGTTGACTTTGCGCAGGCCGAGCGCTTTTACCGTATCGCGCTGATCCTGCGGGCGGCCGATGACACTGCGGGTGAGGGTGATTTTCAATTTTGCCATGAGCGTTCCCTCCTTAACCTAATAATTCTTCGACAGATTTATTGCGCAGTTTCGCAACTTCATCCGCACGCTTCAATTGTTTAATGCCGTCCATTGTGGCACGGATCATGTTAATCGGTGTGTTTGAACCAAGCGATTTGGACGTAATATCCGCAATACCCGCAAGCTCAAGGATCGCACGGACAGGGCCGCCGGCGATAACACCGGTACCAGGGGAACCCGGTTTCAGCAGGATTTTGCCTGCACCGAAGTGGCCAACAACTTCGTGCGGAATCGTTGTGCCCGCAATCGGTACCTCTACAAGATTTTTCTTCGCATCTTCAACAGCTTTGCGGATCGCATCCGGCACTTCCTGCGCTTTTCCGGTTCCAAATCCGACATGTCCGTTCCGGTCGCCAACAACGACAAGTGCGGAAAAGCGGAAACGGCGCCCTCCTTTTACCACTTTGGCAACGCGGTTAATCGTAACAACACGTTCCTCTAACTCAAGTTTGTTTGGGTCAATACGTAGCATGTAAAATTTCCCCTCCTTTTTGATTAAAATTGTAATCCGTTCTCACGGGCTGCATCGGCAAGCGCTTTGATACGGCCATGATAGAGATATCCGCCGCGGTCAAAAACAACTTCTTTGATACCTTTTTCCACTGCGCGCTTTGCAATCAATTCGCCCACCTTTTGTGCAGCTTCCACATTTCCGGTTGACTCAAGGCTCAACTCTTTATCGAGCGTGGAAGCGCTGGCCAGTGTGACGCCCTTTACATCATCAATCAATTGGGCATAAATGTTTTTGTTGGAACGATAGATATTCAGGCGCGGACGTTCAGCCGTTCCGCTTAATTTTGCGCGGACGCGTGCATGCCTTTTTTTGCGTACTTGATTTTTATCCGGCTTCGTGATCATCGAATTCACTCCTTTCTCATCCTAGGCGGCATTATTTACCGGTTTTACCTTCTTTTCTGCGTACATATTCGCCTTCGTAACGAATCCCTTTGCCTTTATAAGGTTCAGGCGGGCGGACGTCGCGGATGTTGGCGGCAAATGCGCCGACGCGTTCTTTGCTTACGCCTTTTACGACAATTTTTGTATTGGAAGGCACTTCGACTTCCAGGCCTTCTTCCGGTTCAAATTCAACAGGATGGGAGTAGCCGACGTTCAATACGAGTTTTTTGCCTTGTTTTTGGGCGCGGTATCCAACCCCAACCAGTTCCAAAGATTTTTCAAAGCCTTTCGACACCCCTTCCACCATGTTTGCGAGCAGTGCGCGGGTCGTTCCGTGCAAAGCGCGGTGGATTTTGCTGTCTGAAGGGCGTGTTACGTGAATGATATTGTCTTCTACGGCAATGTTAATATCAGGGTTGAAGCTGCGGGTCAGCTCACCTTTAGGCCCTTTAACCGTAACTGTATCTCCGTTAATGGTTACCGTAACGCCGGATGGAATTTCAACCGGTTTTTTTCCTATACGTGACATAATTTACACCTCCGTTCAACGTCAAATGATTACCAAACGTATGCTAAAATTTCTCCGCCGACATTGTTTTTCCGTGCTTCTTTGTCGGTTAAAACGCCCTGAGAAGTAGAAACAATTGCGATGCCAAGCCCGTTCAGCACTTTCGGCACTTCACCTGCTTTTGCGTATACGCGCAGGCCCGGTTTGCTGATACGCTTGATCCCTGTAATGACGCGTTCGTTGTTTGCGCCGTATTTCAGGAAGATCCGGATAATCCCTTGTTTGTTATCCTCGATATATTCAACATCACGCACGAAACCTTCACGTTTCAAAATCTCGGCGATCTCTCTCTTAATCTTGGAAGCCGGGACTTCCAATTTTTCATGACGCACTGTATTTGCATTACGGATACGCGTAAGCAAATCTGCAATCGGATCAGTCATGACCATTTCTTTTACCTCCTTCCCAAATTCGGGTTTTACCAGCTGGCTTTTTTCACGCCAGGAATTTGACCTTTATATGCAAGTTCGCGGAAACAAATACGGCAAAGTTTAAATTTGCGAATGACGGAATGCGGCCGGCCGCATCGTTCGCACCGGGTATAAGCCTGAACTTTATACTTCGGTTCACGTTTTTGTTTCGCAATCATTGATTTTTTAGCCACGTTTTCGCCTCCCTTTTTAGCGCCCGCTTTATTTTTGGAATGGCATTCCGAGCAGGCCTAACAGTTCACGTGATTCTTCGTCCGTGTTCGCAGTGGTGACAATGACGATGTCCATCCCACGCACTTTGCTGACTTTATCGTAATCAATTTCAGGGAAGATCAGTTGCTCTTTAATGCCGAGTGTATAGTTTCCGCGGCCGTCAAATGATTTTTTCGATACGCCGTGGAAGTCGCGCACACGCGGAAGCGAAACTGAAATCAGTTTATCGAGGAATTCGTACATGCGCTCGCCGCGGAGGGTTACTTTCGCGCCAATCGGCATCCCTTCACGAAGGCGGAAACCTGCGATCGATTTTTTCGCTCTTGTCACAACCGGTTTTTGGCCGGAAATCAACGTTAATTCTTCTACTGCATTGTCGAGCATTTTTGCGTTTTGGACAGCATCGCCAACACCCATGTTGATCACGATCTTTTCAACTTTAGGCACTTGCATAACGGATGTATAGTGAAACTTGCTTGTTAAAGCAGGAATAACTTCTTTTTCATATTTTTCTTTTAGGCGGTTCATGTCGTGTACCTCCCTTCATGTTCAACTATTTATCTAAAACTTCACCGGATTTTTTTGCTACACGCACTTTTTTGCCGTCCCTTATTTCATATCCGACACGTGTCGGCTCATTTGTTTTCGGATCAATCGGCATCACATTGGACACGTGAATGGGCGCTTCCATATCGAAAATACCGCCCTGTGGATTTGCCTGGGAAGGTTTCGCGTGTTTTTTGACAATGTTCACGCCTTCCACAATCACACGGTCTTTTTTCGGATATGCCGCAAGGATCGTACCGGTTTTGCCTTTATCTTTGCCGGAGATCACCATTACCTTGTCACCTTTTTTGACATGCATTACAGTCGCACCTCCTTGATTGTCACAAACTGTATCGATTAAAGCACTTCCGGAGCCAGTGATACGATTTTCATGAAATTGTTGTTGCGCAGTTCACGTGCAACAGGCCCGAAAATACGCGTGCCGCGAGGGCTCTTGTCGTCACGGATAATGACGCATGCATTTTCATCGAAACGAATATAAGAACCGTCGCTGCGGCGCACTCCGCTCTTTGTACGGACCACAACAGCTTTCACTACATCACCTTTTTTAACAACGCCTCCAGGTGTTGCTTGTTTTACCGTAGCAACGATGACATCTCCGATATTCGCGGTTTTCCGGCCGGATCCGCCCAATACTTTAATCGTCAAAACTTCACGTGCACCTGAGTTGTCAGCTACTTTTAAACGGGTTTCTTGTTGGATCATCCTCGTTTACCTCCCTTCGGAATCAACCGTATCCGAACTGATACAAATTAGATAATGACTGCTTTTTCAACGATTTCCACCAGGCGGAAACGTTTTGTAGCAGATAACGGGCGTGTTTCCATGATTCTTACGATATCGCCGACTTTGGCTTCGTTGTTTTCATCATGTGCCTTGAATTTTTTCGAGTATTTTACGCGTTTGCCGTACAGAGCATGTTTTTTGTAAGTTTCTACAAGAACAGTAACAGTTTTATCCATTTTGTCTGATACGACACGGCCGGTGTATACTTTGCGTTGGTTGCGTTCACTCATGTATCGCGAACCTCCTCCCATTATCGGTTGTTAATTCCAATTTCTCTTTCACGAATGACGGTTTTCATGCGGGCAATCGATTTACGAACTTCACGAATGCGGGCAGTGTTCTCTAATTGTCCGGTCGCAAGCTGGAAGCGAAGGTTGAACAGCTCTTCCTTCAGCGACTTTACTTTTTGTTCAATTTCGGCAGTGGTTAAGTCACGAATTTCTTTAGCTTTCATTAGATTCACCACCAATTTCTTCACGTTTTACGAACTTGCATTTAATCGGCAGCTTGTGGGACGCAAGGCGCAAAGCTTCGCGTGCGACTTCTTCAGGAACACCGGCAATTTCAAACAAAATCTTGCCCGGTTTCACAACAGCCACCCAGCCTTCAGGCGCACCTTTACCGGAACCCATCCGGACTTCAAGCGGTTTTGCTGTATATGGTTTATGAGGGAAAATTTTTATCCATACTTTACCGCCACGCTTCATATAACGTGTCATCGCAATACGGGCAGCTTCAATTTGGCGGTTTGTAATCCAGGAAGCTTCCAAAGCCTGCAAACCATATTCGCCAAATGCAACTTCAGTGCCGCCTTTTGCACGGCCGCGCATTTTTCCGCGGTGTTCACGGCGGTATTTTACACGTTTAGGCATCAACATGATCAGTTTCCCCCTTCCTCGGTTTTTTTCTTGGCAGGAAGGATTTCCCCGCGGTAAATCCAAACTTTTACGCCCAGTTTTCCGTAAGTCGTATCTGCTTCGGCATGGGCATAGTCAATATCCGCACGAAGCGTATGAAGCGGAACTGTACCTTCGCTGTAATGTTCTGCACGGGCAATATCCGCACCACCCAGGCGTCCTGAAACCTGCGTCCGGATTCCTTTTGCACCGGCACGCATCGCACGTTGGATCGCCTGTTTTTGCGCACGGCGGAAAGAAACACGGTTCTCCAGCTGGCGGGCAATGTTTTCCGCAACAAGTTTTGCATCAATATCTGCCTTTTTAACTTCGACAATGTTAATGTGGACTCTTTTTCCTGTTAAAGCATTCAGTGCTTTACGCAATGCTTCTACTTCCGAACCGCCTTTACCAATCACCATGCCCGGTTTTGCCGTGCGGATTGTAATGTTGACACGGTTTGCAGCACGTTCAATTTCCACGCCGGAAACAGAAGCATCCGCGAGGCGCTTTGCGATATATTCACGAATTTTAATGTCTTCGTGCAATAGATCGGCATAATCTTTTTCTGCGTACCATTTCGATTCCCAGTCACGAATCACTCCGATTCGCAAACCGATAGGATTTACTTTTTGACCCACCAATTATCCCTCCTTTTGATCTGATACTACGATCGTAATATGGCTCGTGCGTTTGTTGATCTGGCTTGCGCGCCCCATTGCACGCGGCCGGAAACGTTTCAGTGTAGGCCCTTCATCGACATAAGCCTTTTCCACAACAAGGTCGTTTGCGTCCATATCGTAGTTGTGCTCTGCGTTCGCAATCGCAGAGTTGAGTACTTTTTCAATAACCGGCGAAGCAGCCTTTGGCGTAAATTTCAAAATCGAAAGCGCTTCTCCTACTTGCTTTCCTCGAATTAAATCAATTACCAGGCGTGCCTTACGAGGAGCAATACGGACTGTTTTCGCGACAGCTTTTGCTTGCATTGGAATACCTCCTCCCGTTAGCGTCTTGTCTTCTTATCGTCACCGGCGTGACCTTTGAATGTACGTGTCGGAGCAAACTCACCGAGCTTATGGCCGACCATATCTTCCGTGATATATACCGGAACATGTTTACGGCCGTCATACACAGCGATTGTGTGGCCGACAAATGCAGGGAAAATCGTCGAACGGCGTGACCACGTTTTGATCACTTGCTTCTTGTTGGATTCGTTCAATTTTTCCACTTTCACCATTAAGTGATCGTCAACGAAAGGCCCTTTTTTCAGACTGCGACCCATGAATAGTCCTCCTTCCTGATTAGAGCTACGGTTCAAGCTGCGAACCGTAGTTCAACAGCATTATTTTTTACGGCGCCGTACAATAAATTTATCTGAAGTATTTTTCTTCTTGCGCGTTTTGTAACCAAGTGTCGGCTTGCCCCATGGTGACATTGGCGATTTACGGCCGATCGGAGCGCGGCCTTCACCACCGCCGTGCGGGTGATCATTCGGGTTCATAACAGATCCGCGGACAGTCGGGCGTACACCCATCCAGCGTTTGCGGCCTGCTTTACCGATGTTGACCAGTTCGTGCTGTTCGTTGCCAACCTGGCCGACCGTTGCGCGGCAAGTTGCAAGAATCATGCGCACTTCGCCGGAATTCAGGCGGACAAGCACATATTTGCCTTCTTTACCAAGCACTTGTGCTGAAGTACCAGCAGAACGGATCAATTGGCCGCCTTTGCCTGGTTTCAATTCAATGTTATGGATAACCGTACCAACAGGAATTTCAGAAAGCGGAAGTGCATTTCCGACTTTAATGTCTGCATCCGGCCCGGACATCACTTCCATGCCGACAGTTAAATTTTTTGGTGCAAGGATGTACCGTTTTTCACCATCTGCATAGTGAATCAAAGCAATATTAGATGAGCGGTTCGGGTCATACTCGATTGTGGCAACGCGCCCTGGTATACCATCTTTATCGCGTTTGAAGTCGATAATCCGGTATTGGCGCTTATGGCCGCCGCCCTGATGACGAACAGTTAATTTCCCCTGGTTGTTGCGGCCTGCTTTTTTCGAAAGCGGAGCAAGCAGTGTTTTTTCAGGCTTATCCGTCGTGATCTCCGCAAAATCCAAAGCCGTCATGCCGCGACGCCCGTTAGAGGTTGGTTTGTATTTTTTGATCGCCATTTTTTTCCCTCCTCTTCAAGTTTGATGGATCGTATTTAAACCTCAAAGATTTCAATTTCCTTGCTGTCAGCTGTTAACGTAACAACTGCTTTGCGGCGCTTGTTTGTATAGCCGGTATAACGGCCCATGCGTTTGAACTTGCCTTTATAGTTCGCAACGTTCACTTTCGCAACTTTGACGCCGAAAATCTCTTCCACAGCATCTTTGATTTCTGTTTTATTCGCTTTAACATCAACTTCAAATGTATATTTCTTATCTGCCGTCAATTCCATTGAACGTTCAGTAATCACGGGGCGCTTCAGAACATCACGTGCATCCATTAACCAAGCACCTCCTCTACTTTTTCAACAGCGGATTTTGTCATAATCAATTGATCATGGTTTACAACATCCAAAACATTTACGCCTGTTGCTTCAACAACCGTAACACCCGGAATGTTGCGTGCGGACAGTACCACATTTTCGTTCAATCCGTCTGTGACAACAAGTGCTTTTTTATCCACTGACAAATTTTTCAGGACGGCAATAAAATCTTTTGTTTTTGGCGCATCAAAACTTAATGCGTCCAGAACCAAAATATTGTTTTCCTTTACTTTTGACGATAGAGCGGATTTAATCGCAAGACGGCGTACTTTTTTCGGCAGTTTGTAGCTGTAGCTGCGTGGAACAGGCCCGAAAACCGTACCGCCTCCGCGCCATTGCGGGGAACGGATCGATCCTTGGCGTGCGCGGCCTGTGCCTTTTTGTCGCCATGGTTTGCGTCCGCCGCCGCGTACTTCAGAACGGCCTTTTACTTTGTGGGTACCTTGGCGGAGCGAAGCCCTCTGCATGATGATCGCTTCAAATAAAACATGTTCATTCGGTTCGATGCCGAATACAGCGTCGTTTAATTCCACTTCACCGACTTGCGAACCGTTTTGGTTGTATAGAGCTACTTTTGGCATTCCTGTTTCCTCCTTTCTTTGCAATTATTTTGCTTTTACAGCTGCTTTAACTGTAACCAAAGCTTTTCTCGGACCAGGAACGTTACCTTTAATCAAAAGCAGATTGCGTTCTGCATCCACTTTGACGATTTGCAGATTTTGAACGGTAACCCGTTCTCCTCCCATGCGTCCAGGGAGTGCTTTTTGTTTAAAGACGCGGTTTGGCGCAATCGGGCCCATTGAACCCGGACGGCGGTGGTAACGCGAACCGTGAGCCATAGGGCCGCGGGATTGTCCGTGGCGTTTAATGACGCCTTGGAATCCTTTCCCTTTTGTAATGCCGGTAACATCTACAATGTCACCTTCTGCAAAAATATCTACTTTGACTTCTTGACCAACTTCAAAATCACTTGTGTTTACGCCGCTGAATTCGCGGATGAAGCGCTTAGGTGCCGTATTGGCTTTTGAAACATGACCCTTTTCCGGTTTGTTTGCCAGGCGTTCCGGTTTGTCTGCAAATCCGAGCTGAATCGCTTCATAACCGTCCGTTTCAACTGTTTTCTTTTGCAGCACAACGTTTGGTGTTGCTTCAATTACAGTGACAGGAATAAGATCGCCGTTCTCGGCAAAAACTTGGGTCATACCGATTTTTCTTCCTAAGATTCCTTTGGTCATCAGTCACACCTCCTGTTAAATATGTCATGTTTTTTTATCATTAAAGTTTAATTTCAATGTCAACGCCGGATGGCAGATCCAACCGCATCAGCGAATCAACCGTTTGCGGGGTCGGATTTACGATATCAATCAAACGTTTGTGTGTACGCATTTCAAATTGTTCACGAGAATCTTTGTACTTGTGGACAGCACGCAGAATGGTGTAAACGGATTTCTCAGTCGGAAGCGGAATCGGACCGGAGACGTTTGCACCTGATCGTTTTGCTGTTTCTACAATTTTTTCTGCAGACTGATCCAGAATTCTGTGATCGTATGCTTTTAAACGAATGCGAATTTTTTGTTTTGCCATTATTTTCCCTCCTTTATCGCCTATTTGCTAATAGACATTCTCCATGGAAATTTTCCTGGCCCACGCGCCATGGCAAAGCGGCCGGGTGTGCCAGCAACCTCCCACTTCATCGCAGTCAAAGACCAACATCAAACATTATACACAAAAGCCGAGTGTAATGCAACATAAACTTTGATATGCTGCTGATTTCAGTGACTTTTTTATTATACTGGCCCTGTGGCGCAACATCAAGTTTTGGAAAACATTGCTGCAACCCGGGCGCGTAAGCATGGAAAAAGCCCGGCCGGGATGACCTGGCCGGGCTTTTTTTAAATAGCCGATTAAGCTTCGATGGAAGAAACAGAACCGGCGCCAACTGTACGGCCGCCTTCACGGATCGAGAATTTTGTTCCTTCTTCGATCGCGATCGGGGCAATCAATTCAACGCTCATTTCAACGTTATCACCAGGCATAACCATTTCAACGCCTTCTGGCAGAGTAATAATGCCGGTTACGTCCGTTGTACGGAAGTAGAATTGCGGACGGTAGTTAGAGAAGAAAGGAGTGTGGCGTCCACCTTCTTCTTTCGTTAATACATAAACTTGTGCTTTAAATTTGGTATGCGGTGTAATAGAACCCGGTTTCGCCAAAACTTGGCCGCGTTGGACTTCTTCACGTGCAATACCGCGGAGAAGCGCACCGATGTTGTCGCCTGCTTCAGCATAGTCGAGCAGTTTGCGGAACATTTCAACGCCGGTAACCGTTGTTTGTTTCGGTTCGTCGTTCAAACCGATGATTTCAACAACATCGCCGACTTTCAATTGCCCGCGTTCTACACGGCCGGTTGCAACTGTACCACGGCCTGTGATGGAAAATACGTCTTCAACTGGCATCATGAACGGTTTATCCGTGTCACGTTGCGGAGTCGGGATGTATTCGTCAACAGCATCCATCAATTCAAGGATTTTTGCTTCGTATTCAGGGTCGCCTTCAAGAGCTTTCAAAGCAGAGCCTTTGATAACCGGCACTTCATCGCCAGGGAAGTCGTATTCGGAAAGAAGGTCACGAACTTCCATTTCAACAAGTTCAAGCAATTCTTCGTCGTCCACCATGTCGCATTTGTTCAGGAACACAACGATGTAAGGCACGCCAACTTGGCGGGACAAAAGGATGTGTTCGCGCGTTTGCGGCATTGGGCCGTCAGCAGCGGATACAACCAGGATCGCGCCGTCCATTTGGGCAGCACCAGTAATCATGTTTTTCACATAGTCAGCGTGTCCAGGGCAGTCAACGTGTGCGTAGTGGCGTTTTTCCGTTTCATATTCAACGTGCGCAGTGTTGATGGTAATACCGCGTTCGCGTTCTTCCGGAGCACCGTCAATTTGGTCATATGCTCTTGCTTCTGCTTTCCCTTGTTTTGCAAGAACAGCAGTAATTGCAGCAGTCAAAGTCGTTTTACCATGGTCAACGTGACCGATTGTTCCAATGTTACAGTGTTCTTTAGAACGGTCAAATTTTTGTTTAGCCATCAGGAAATCCTCCTTAATATTTTGGATTGAGTAAGTATATGGATGCTTTAAAGCTGAAAGGACAGCTTTAAAGCGCTTTGAACCAACCTAGTAAAGTTATACTTCATTGAAGGCAATAAATCAATTATTCGCCTTTATTTTTTTTGATGATCTCTTCCGCAATGGACTTCGGCACTTCTTCATAATGATCAAATGTCATCGTGAAGACACCGCGTCCTTGCGTGCTGGATCGGAGTGCTGTAGCATAACCGAACATTTCGGACAACGGAACCATGGCACGGACAACCTGGGCATTTCCGCGTGCTTCCATACCTTCCACACGGCCGCGGCGGGCTGTAACTTGTCCCATGATGTCGCCGAGATATTCTTCCGGAATGACAATTTCCACTTTCATGACAGGTTCAAGCAGGACCGGATCGCATTTGGATGCTGCATTCTTCAATGCAAGGGAGGCAGCCACTTTAAATGCCATTTCACTCGAGTCCACATCGTGGTAAGAACCGTCATACAGTTTTGCCTTAATGTCAACGAGCGGATAGCCGGCAAGTACACCGCGCTGCATGGCATCTTCAAGGCCGGACTGGATCGCCGGAATGTATTCGCGCGGAACGACACCGCCGACAATCGCATTTTCAAACTCAAAGCCTTTTCCTTCTTCGTTTGGTGAAAATTCAATCCAAACATCCCCGTATTGCCCGCGGCCGCCGGATTGGCGTACAAACTTACCTTGGACTTTTGCGGATTTGCGGAATGTTTCACGGTACGCAACTTGCGGCGCACCGATATTGGCTTCAACTTTGAATTCGCGTTTCATGCGGTCAACGATAATGTCGAGGTGAAGCTCACCCATACCTTCGATGATCGTTTGTCCCGTTTCCGGATCCGTATGGGCACGGAAAGTCGGGTCTTCTTCCTGCAGTTTTTGCAGCGCCGTCGTCATTTTATCCTGGTCGGCTTTCGATTTCGGTTCAACCGACAACTGGATAACCGGTTCCGGAAATTCCATCGATTCAAGGATGACCGGATTATTATCGTCGCAAAGCGTATCGCCTGTTGTCGTGTCTTTTAAGCCGACAGCAGCAGCAATATCGCCGGCATAAACCATGTCGATTTCTTTCCGGTGGTTTGCGTGCATCTGCAAAATACGCCCGATGCGTTCGCGTTTGTTCTTTGTCGAGTTTTTGACATAAGAACCAGCGCTTAATGTGCCTGAATAAACACGGAAGAATGTCAGTTTACCAACGAACGGGTCTGTCATGACTTTGAAGGCCAAAGCCGAGAATGGCTCATCATCGCTGGAATGCCTGAATACTTCTTCCCCTGTATCCGGAAGCGTCCCCTTGATGGAAGGAACATCCGTCGGCGCAGGCAGATAGTCAACAACCGCATCCAGCATTAATTGGACACCTTTGTTTTTAAATGCCGAGCCGCACAGTACCGGGAAGAATTCAACATTACAGGTTGCTTTGCGGATGGCAGCTTTCAGTTCTTCTTTTGAAATCTCTTCTCCGCCAAGATATTTTTCCATAATATCTTCATCAACTTCAGCAACTGCTTCAAGCAGTTTTTCATGATATTCTTCCGCCTGATCACGGTACTCATCCGGGATTTCGCGCACTTCAATTTTCGTGCCGAGATCATCGCCGTAGAAAGTTGCATTCATTTCAATAAGGTCAATGATCCCTACAAAGTTGTCTTCAGCACCGATCGGCAATTGGACCGGATGTGCATTTGCCTGCAGGCGGTCATGCAGGGTGCTGACAGAATACAAGAAATCGGCCCCGATTTTATCCATCTTATTGACAAATACAATCCGCGGTACACCGTAAGTCGTTGCCTGGCGCCAAACGGTTTCAGTCTGGGGCTCAACGCCGGACTGGGCATCGAGGACAGCAACCGCACCGTCAAGGACACGAAGGGAGCGTTCAACTTCAACGGTGAAGTCCACGTGTCCCGGGGTGTCAATGATGTTGATACGGTGGTCTTTCCATTGCGCTGTTGTAGCAGCGGAAGTAATCGTAATCCCGCGCTCCTGTTCCTGCTCCATCCAGTCCATTTGAGACGCACCTTCATGCGTTTCGCCGATTTTATGAATACGGCCGGTATAATAAAGGATACGCTCGGTTGTTGTAGTTTTACCGGCATCGATATGCGCCATGATACCGATGTTACGAGTCTTTTCTAAGGAGAACTCTCTTGGCATCTCGTACTTTCTCCTTCCTTAATAGGTGTAATGTAGGAGTATCGGAATATTACCAGCGATAATGCGCAAACGCTCTGTTTGCTTCCGCCATTTTATGCGTATCTTCGCGTTTTTTCACGGCAGCGCCTGTATTGTTGGCCGCATCCATGATTTCGTTCGCCAGCCGTTCTTCCATTGTTTTTTCTCCGCGAAGGCGGGCATAATTGACCAGCCAGCGAAGCCCTAAAGTTGTCCGGCGTTCCGGGCGCACCTCAACCGGCACCTGATAGTTTGCGCCGCCGACACGGCGAGCTCTTACTTCAAGTACAGGCATAATGTTTTTCAATGCCTGGTCAAAAACTTCCATTGGATCTTTGCCAGTGCGTTCACGGATAATATCGAAGGAAGAATACAGGATAGTCTGGGCTTTCCCTCTCTTGCCGTCGATCATCATTTTGTTGATTAAACGTGTGACCAGTTTCGAATTGTAAATCGGATCCGGTAATACGTCGCGTTTTGCGACAGGTCCTTTACGTGGCATAAATGATCCTCCTTTCAAGTATGGTTATCGTTCTTATTATTTCTTTTCTTTCGGTTTTTTCGTCCCGTATTTCGAACGGCCTTGTTTCCGGTTGTCAACACCGGCAGTGTCAAGCGCACCGCGCACGATGTGGTAACGTACACCAGGCAGGTCTTTTACACGTCCGCCACGGATTAAAACAACGCTGTGTTCCTGCAGGTTATGGCCGATCCCAGGGATATAAGCCGTTACTTCAATACCGTTTGTTAAACGGACACGGGCATATTTACGGAGCGCCGAGTTCGGTTTCTTCGGAGTCATCGTCCCCACACGGGTACATACACCGCGTTTTTGGGGTGAAGAAAGATCGGTATTGATTTTTTTGAAACTGTTATAGCCTTTATTCAGCGCAGGTGACTTGGATTTCTCGATTTTTGATTTACGAGGTTTGCGCACCAATTGGTTAATAGTAGGCATCTGTTTTTCCTCCCTTCGAACAATTTAAGTCCACACATCCAGGTGGTTCATTTAATGGCAAAAACAAATTTTTGCGGATTCTCCCGCAAAAAGTGTTTAATAAATAAGTGCAACAGCTGCAGCTCCGACTTCAATGCCGCATACTTTTCCGAGTTGTTTTTTCGACTCGGTATACGTAATCGGCACATTGAATTGTTCGGCAACGGAAATGACTTTGCCCGTAATATTCGGATCAGCATCTCTGGCAACGAGCAGTTCATCCACATTTCCGGACTTTATCGCTTTCGCTGTTTGTTTTGTCCCTACAACGATTCTTTTCGCCTGATTTACTTTTTCATAAGACATCGCAATATCCTCCAAAGTATACAGGTATTCATAGGAGCACCTTGAATATATTATCACTTTGAAAATCTAAAGTCAACAGCCCGTGTAAAAAAGGCCATGCTTTTTTTTGCTAAAAAACAGAAAAAGGTGCAGCACCGGTTTTTGCCGGTGCTGCCGCCGCATTATTCAGCCGGCACTTCTTCTTCCTTTTTCACCAGTTCAGGAACCGTTTTGCGGTAGCGGGTCATGCCCGTCCCTGCAGGAACCAGTTTCCCGATAATGACGTTTTCTTTCAAGCCGAGCAGTTCATCGCGTTTCCCCTTGATCGCCGCATCGGTTAATACGCGGGTCGTTTCCTGGAAGGAGGCTGCCGATAAGAACGAATCGGTTTCCAAGGAAGCTTTTGTAATCCCGAGCAGAACAGGGCGGCCTGTTGCAGGGCGGTTGCCTTCCTTGAGCGCCTTTTCATTCGCTTCACCGAACTGATGGATATCAAGCAATGTTCCCGGCAGGACATCCGTGTCGCCGGCATCGAGCACCCTTACTTTTCTCAGCATTTGGCGGACCATCACTTCAATGTGTTTGTCGCCAATTTCCACTCCTTGCATCCGGTAAACTTTCTGTACTTCACGAAGCAAGTATTCCTGTACGGTTGTGACATCCGTGACACGCAACAGGTCTTTCGGGTCAATGGAACCTTCCGTCAGCTCCTGCCCGCGCACGACGTGGTCATCTACCGCCACTTTCAAGCGGGAAGTATAAGGGGCCGTATAGGTGCGCGTTTCGACAGCGCCCTGAACGACAATTTCATATTGGCGGTCGCGCCCTTCGCTGATGGAAGTAACAACGCCTTCCACTTCGGAAATGACAGCCTGGCCTTTCGGGTTCCGGGCTTCAAACAATTCCTGAATACGCGGAAGACCTTGTGTGATGTCATCCCCGGCAACACCGCCTGTATGGAATGTACGCATCGTCAGCTGTGTGCCAGGTTCGCCGATTGATTGGGCGGCAATAATCCCGACTGCTTCGCCGACTTCCACTTCCTGGCCGGTGGCAAGGTTGCGGCCGTAGCATTTTTTACATACGCCATGGCGGGTATTGCAAGTGAAGGCCGAACGGATCCAGACTTTTTCATAGCCGGCATCGACAATTTCCTTCGCGATATCTTCCGTGATAAAGCCGTTTTCCTCAATGATCACTTTGCCTGTTTCAGGATGTTTGATCGTTTTTCTTGAATAACGGCCGGTTAACCGTTCTTCAAGCGATTCAATGATTTCATTGCCTTCTTTCAACGCACTGATCAAAAGCCCGCGGTCTGTGCCGCAGTCGTCTTCACGAATGATGACATCCTGCGCCACATCAACAAGCCGGCGTGTCAGATAACCCGAGTCTGCCGTCTTAAGGGCAGTATCGGCAAGGCCTTTACGGGCACCGTGCGTCGAAATAAAGTACTCTTGCACGGTTAAGCCTTCACGGAAGCTGGACTTAATCGGCAATTCAATAATCCGGCCGGCCGGGTTGGCCATCAAACCGCGCATGCCGGCAAGCTGTGTAAAGTTCGACGCGTTACCCCGGGCCCCCGAGTCACTCATCATAAAAATCGGGTTCCGTTTATCGAGCGATTCCATCAGTTTGCCCTGGATCGTGTCTTTAGCCCCGCTCCAGATCGAAATAACGCGGTCATAGCGTTCGTCTTCGGTAATTAAACCGCGGCGGAACTGTTTCATGACCGTATCGACTTTTTTCTGGGCATCCGAAAGAATTTTTTCCTTCTCGCCTAAAACGACGATATCCGCAACACCAACGGTAATCCCGGCTTTTGTCGAATAATGGAAGCCAAGATCTTTTAAGCGGTCGAGCATCTTGGATGTTTCCGTAATCTTGAACCGTTTGAACACTTCGGCAATGATGCTGCCAAGGAAGCCTTTTACAAACGGGCGGATTAACGGCTGTTCTTTAATATGCGCTTTTACGTCAATCGAAGGATCAACAAAGTATTTATCCGGCGTTTTTTCTTCAAGATTTGTTTTCGTCGGTTCATTAATATATGGGAAGCTCTCCGGCAAAATTTCATTGAAGATCACTTTCCCGACTGTGGTAATCAGCAGCTTCTTGTTTTGCTCTTCCGTGAACGTCGGGTTGTTCAGCGACCCGGCATAAATGGCAATTCTCGTATGGAAATGCACGTAGCCGTTATAATAAGCCGTGTACACTTCATTTACATCTTTGAAGACAGATCCTTCACCGACTGCATCTTCACGTTCAAGCGTTAAGTAGTAGTTGCCAAGTACCATGTCCTGGGACGGGGTAACGACCGGTTTCCCGTCTTTCGGATTCAAAATATTTTGTGCGGCAAGCATCAGCATGCGCGCTTCCGCCTGTGCCTCAGCGGATAACGGAACGTGGACCGCCATTTGGTCGCCGTCAAAGTCCGCGTTGTATGCCGTACATACGAGCGGATGAAGACGGATCGCACGGCCTTCCACAAGCGTCGGTTCAAACGCCTGGATCCCGAGCCTGTGCAAAGTAGGCGCACGGTTCAACAGGACAGGGTGTTCTTTAATGACTTCTTCAAGGACATCCCAAATTTCAGGCTGCAAACGTTCAATTTTCCGTTTTGCGCTTTTAATATTATGGGCGAGGCCCTTTTCAACCAGTTCTTTCATCACGAACGGCTTGAACAGTTCAATCGCCATTTCGCGCGGCAGGCCGCATTGGTACATTTTCAGGTTCGGGCCGACAACAATAACGGAACGGCCGGAATAGTCAACCCGCTTCCCGAGCAGGTTTTGGCGGAAACGGCCCTGTTTCCCCTTCAGCATATGGGAAAGCGATTTTAACGGGCGGTTCCCCGGGCCGGTTACCGGACGTCCGCGGCGGCCGTTGTCAATCAGAGCGTCAACGGCTTCCTGCAGCATCCGTTTTTCATTTTGGACAATGATGCTTGGTGCGCCAAGATCAAGCAGGCGTTTCAGGCGGTTGTTCCGGTTGATCACACGGCGGTACAAATCATTTAAGTCGGATGTTGCAAAGCGGCCGCCTTCCAGTTGTACCATTGGCCGCAGTTCGGGCGGAATGACCGGGAGAACATCCAGCACCATCCATTCCGGTTTATTGCCGGAATTACGGAAAGCTTCCAGTACTTCAAGGCGTTTGATGGCGCGTGTACGGCGCTGCCCCTGGGCAACTTTCAGCTCTTCTTTCAGCATTTCGCATTCCTTGTTGACATCTACATCTTGCAGCAGCTTTTTAATGGCTTCCGCGCCCATGCCTGCCTGGAATTTGTTGCCGTATTTTTCACGGTAGGCACGGTATTCTTTTTCGGAAAGAAGCTGTTTCTTTTCCAAAGAAGTGTCGCCTGCTTCCGTTACGACGTAAGATGCGAAGTAAATGACTTCTTCCAGGGCGCGCGGGGACATGTCAAGCACAAGGCCCATGCGGCTTGGAATCCCTTTGAAGTACCAAATATGCGAAACAGGGGCGGCAAGTTCAATATGCCCCATTCTTTCCCGGCGCACTTTTGATCTTGTTACTTCCACGCCGCAGCGGTCACAAACCACGCCTTTGTAACGAACGCGTTTATATTTCCCACAATGGCATTCCCAATCTTTCGTCGGCCCGAAAATCCGTTCGCAAAAAAGCCCGTCTTTTTCAGGTTTTAACGTCCGGTAGTTGATTGTTTCCGGTTTTTTTACTTCACCGTATGACCAGGATCGGATTTTATCCGGTGAAGCAAGACCGATTTTCATGTACTCAAAATTATTTACATCCAGCAAGGGGCCAGCCTCCCTTTCGTCTTTAGGTTCGTACCTTAAAACACACGCAGAAGAAACAGAAACAGAAGCCGGATTGTACGAATGCATACAATCCGGGCAAAAGCCTCTGTTTGTTCCAAGCAACATAAACGATTAGTCTTTGGATGCCCCGATTCCTTCCGGTTCTTCTTTTGTCTCGGGCGCAATATTCAGCGTATCGGCCTGATTCAGGTCATCGTCGTCTTCGAGATCGCGCATTTCAATTTCCTCGTCGTCGCCGGAAAGAATCTTCACGTCCAGTCCCAAACTTTGAAGTTCTTTGATCAGCACTTTGAACGATTCCGGGACACCCGGTTCAGGGACATTTTCCCCTTTGACGATCGCTTCATAAGTTTTCACACGGCCGACAACATCGTCCGATTTAACAGTCAGGATTTCCTGGAGCGTATAGGCTGCGCCGTAGGCTTCAAGCGCCCATACTTCCATTTCGCCAAACCTTTGGCCGCCAAACTGTGCTTTACCGCCAAGCGGCTGCTGGGTGACAAGCGAGTAAGGGCCTGTTGAGCGGGCATGCAGTTTATCATCAACCATGTGGGCGAGCTTGATCATATACATAATCCCGACTGATACACGGTTGTCGAAAGGTTCACCGGTGCGGCCGTCATAAAGGACCGTTTTTGCATCGCGCGCCATGCCGGCTTCTTCAATCGTTTCCCATACATCTTCTTCACGTGCGCCGTCAAATACAGGCGTCGCAACGTGGAGGCCGAGTTTTTTGGCTGCCATGCCGAGGTGGAGTTCAAGCACCTGCCCGATATTCATCCGTGAAGGCACGCCGAGCGGATTCAACATGATCTGGACAGGTGTCCCATCCGGGAGGAAAGGCATATCTTCTTCCGGAAGAATCCGGGAGATAACCCCTTTGTTCCCGTGGCGCCCGGCCATTTTGTCGCCCTGGTGGATTTTCCTTTTCTGTACAATATAGACACGGACAAGCTGGTTCACGCCAGGCGGAAGTTCATCCCCGGCTTCACGTGTAAACACTTTGACATCGAGCACGATACCGCCGCCGCCGTGCGGAACGCGGAGTGATGTATCCCTGACTTCGCGCGCTTTTTCACCGAAAATCGCATGGAGCAGACGTTCTTCCGCCGTTAATTCCGTAACGCCTTTCGGGGTGACCTTTCCGACAAGCAAATCGCCGTCTTTTACTTCAGCACCAATCCGGATAATCCCGCGTTCGTCAAGGTTTTTCAAAGCATCTTCCCCTACGTTCGGGATATCACGGGTCATTTCTTCCGGCCCGAGTTTTGTATCGCGTGCTTCAGATTCGTATTCTTCAATATGGATAGAAGTATACACATCTTCTTTTACAAGTTTTTCACTCATAATAATGGCATCTTCATAGTTGTAACCTTCCCATGTCATAAAGGCAACGAGCACGTTCTGGCCAAGGGCAAGTTCACCTTGGTCCATTGACTGGCCGTCCGCTAAAATTTCGCCTTTTACCACACGGTCGCCTTTTTTCACAATCGGGCGCTGGTTGATGCACATGCCATTGTTGGAACGTTTGAATTTTTGCAGGCGGTATTTGTCAAGGTCGCCCTTTACTTCCTGTCCGTCGACATCGATCACACGGCGCACCCAGATTTCCCGGGCTTCCACATGTTCAACAATGCCGTCATATTTGCAGATGAGTGCCGCGCCGGAATCCTTCGCATTGACATATTCCATCCCGGTTCCGACAATCGGCGCTTGCGGCTTCATAAGCGGAACCGCCTGGCGCTGCATGTTTGCACCCATCAGCGCACGGTTCGAGTCGTCGTTTTCAAGGAACGGAATACATGCCGTTGCAGCCGATACAACCTGCTTCGGCGAAACGTCCATATAATCAACGCGGTCTGTTTTTACAACAATGTTTTCACCGCGGAAACGCGCATATACTTCATCGTCAACGAAAAAGCCGTTTTCATCCAGCTGTGCGTTCGCCTGTGCGACGACGTAATTGTCTTCTTCATCAGCCGTTAAATAATCAATATGCTCCGTAACACGCCCTGTATCCGGATCAACCCTGCGGTAAGGCGTTTCGATAAAACCAAAACGGTTTACTTTTGCATAAGTTGATAAAGAGTTGATCAACCCGATGTTCGGGCCTTCAGGCGTTTCAATCGGGCACATGCGGCCGTAGTGGGAATAGTGCACGTCACGCACTTCCATCCCGGCGCGCTCACGGGTCAAACCGCCCGGGCCGAGCGCCGACAACCGGCGTTTATGGGTCAGTTCCGCAAGCGGGTTTGTCTGGTCCATAAACTGGGACAGCTGTGAACTGCCGAAAAACTCCTTAATGGCCGCAATGACCGGACGAATATTGATCAGCTGCTGCGGCGTGATAGTATTAATGTCCTGGATCGACATTCTTTCTCGGACAACGCGTTCCATCCGGGAAAGGCCGATGCGGAACTGGTTTTGCAGCAATTCGCCGACAGACCGTAAACGGCGGTTGCCGAGGTGGTCGATATCATCTGTATTGCCGACGCCATGCAGCAAATTAAAGAAGTAGCTGATGGAAGCCACAATATCCGCAGGTGTAATATGTTTATAGCTTTCATCGACATAAGCATTTCCGATTACATTGATGACTTTTTCGTTATCGTCAATCGGGGCATAAATTTTGATGGACTGCAATGTGATATCATCATCAACAACGCCGCCAGCCTGGCTGTACGTTTCAAACTTCAGGCCTTTTTCGAGAAAAGGCACAATTTTATCAAGCGTACGCCGGTCTAAAACGGTTCCTTCCTCCGCGATGATTTCGCCGGTTTCAGGGTCTGCGATCGATTCAGCCAGCCGTTGCCCGAACAGGCGGAATTTCAGGTGAAGCTTTTTATTCATTTTGTAACGCCCGACATTGGCCAGATCATAGCGTTTCGGGTCAAAGAAACGCGAAATCAGCAGGCTTTTTGCATTTTCAACGGTCGGGGGTTCGCCCGGACGGAGGCGTTCATATATTTCAAGAAGCGCTTTTTCCGTGCTTTCGGTATTATCTTTTTCAAGCGTATTTCTTAAGTACTCATTATCGCCGATCAGATCAATAATTTCCTGGTCGGAGCCGAAGCCGAGCGCCCTGAGGAGAACGGTAATCGGCAGTTTTCTTGTGCGGTCGATGCGGACATAAGCCACATCTTTCGCATCTGTTTCATATTCAAGCCAGGCGCCGCGGTTCGGAATTACCGTTGCGGTGTAGCCGTATTTCCCGTTTTTGTCCATTTTGCTGTTAAAATAAACACTAGGGGAACGGACAAGCTGGGATACAATAACACGTTCCGCGCCATTAATGATGAAAGTCCCCGTTTCGGTCATTAACGGGAAATCGCCCATGAATACGTCCTGGTCTTTTACTTCACCGGTTTCCTTATTGACAAGGCGCACCTTTACACGAAGCGGAGCAGCGTACGTTACGTCGCGCTCTTTGCATTCGTCGATGGAATATTTCGGTTCGCCGAGGCTGTAGTCAATAAACTCCAGCGACAGGTTTCCGGCAAAATCCTCGATCGGAGAGATGTCCTGGAACATTTCACGCAAACCTTCGTCAAGGAACCATTGGTAAGATGCGGTTTGGATTTCGATAAGGTTTGGCAG
This sequence comes from Heyndrickxia coagulans DSM 1 = ATCC 7050, assembly GCF_000290615.1. Taxonomy (GTDB): domain Bacteria; phylum Bacillota; class Bacilli; order Bacillales; family Bacillaceae_C; genus Weizmannia; species Weizmannia coagulans. The sequence continues at coordinate 6,037 of NZ_ALAS01000098.1, read as the reverse complement.
CTCTAAAATTTCTTTGATGCGCGCGTAACTTCTGCGCTGGCGGTGCCGTCCATACTGAACTAGTTGATGTGACAACTGATTCACCCCTCAAATCAAGCGTTTTGTTTGCATCTTTCGTCAAACAACAATAAAGCTAAGGCAAAAAGAAAAAGGGTTTTTTATGAAAAAACCACATATCGCATGACAATCTTATGATTTTATAAGTATTTTCCAATTCATCCAAAATATATACTTGACAAGTATAGCTTAGATTGCATAAAGAACCTTAATCTATTGGCATTTTATGATTTTAACATATATGAAATCGGGAGTCAAATTTTTTTGGCTTTAAAAACAAAATATCCTTTTTCTTTTCCAACACAATTTACCTCATCAAATATGCTTTCTAATTTTTTCCTGGCAGAAGGGGCTCCCTGCTTTTTCCGGATGACCACCCAAAGTTCGCCGTTGTTTGCGAGATATTGGTAACTTTCTTCAAAAATCCGGTGCACAATCTGCTTTCCGGCGCGGATCGGGGGATTTGTGGCAATCAAGGCAAACGGGCCGCTTTTCACATTTTCAAAAAGATTGCTTTCGTATATGGAAACATTTGAAATATGGTTCCGGGCAGCATTTTTCTTTGCCAGCTCGACCGCTCTTGTATTAATATCCGCCATATGCACATGGCGGCCGGGAAAAGATTTTGCAAGCGCGAGGCCGATCGGTCCGTAACCGCAACCCATATCAAGGACCGGCCCTTCCGTTTCGGGCATGGCCACAAGATCGAGCAAAACGCGGGAGCCGAAGTCGACTTCTTTTTTTGAAAAAACCCCTTGGTCTGTTTGAAAATGAAAGGCATGCCCTCTCAATGTAAAGGTGAAATCTATCGGTTGATGCTTTGCTTCTGGGTTTTGCGAGTAGTAATGTTCAGCCATGAAAAGTCCCACTCTTTCTTGGAGGATTCAGGAAGAAGAGATGTTGAAAAAAGCCCGCCAAATGCGGGCTTTTTCTTTAAAAAGGGCCTTACTTCACTTCTACGCCGGCTCCAACTTCTTCAAGTTTCGCTTTAATTTCTTCGGCTTCTTCTTTCGCTACGCCTTCTTTAAGCGGTTTTGGAGCATTGTCAACAAGTTCTTTTGCTTCTTTAAGGCCAAGGCCTGTGATTTCGCGGACAACTTTGATGACTTTGATTTTTTGTGCGCCGGCTTCAGTCAGCACAACATCAAATTCCGTTTTTTCTGCAGCAGCTTCCCCGCCTGCAGCGCCGCCAGCAACAGCAACCGGTGCAGCAGCGGTTACGCCGAATTCTTCTTCAATGGCTTTCACAAGATCGTTCAATTCAAGCACTGTCATTTCTTTGACAGCAGAGATGATTTCTTCTTTCGTCATTTTCATATCCTCCTACAAGATATTTTTTAAAGTATATTCCGTAAAACTTATGCGCTTTGTTCTTCTTTTTGATCTGCGACTGCTTTTGCAGCAAGAGCAAAGTTGCGGATTGGCGCCTGCAGTACGCTGAGAAGCATGGAAAGCAGGCCTTCCCGTGAAGGAAGCGTTGCGAGTGCTTTGATTTCATCAACGGTTGCAACATTGCCTTCAATGACACCTGCTTTGATTTCCAAAGCTTCGTGGTCTTTTGCGAAATCATTAAGGATTCTCGCAGGCGCAACCACGTCTTCCGTACTGAATGCGATCGCATTCGGGCCGGTCAGCGCGCTGTTCAATCCGTCCATCCCAGCTGCTTCTACAGCACGGCGCGTCATCGTGTTTTTATACACTTTAAATTCAACGCCCGCTTCGCGCAGCTGTTTACGCAGCTCAGTTACTTCAGCCACGTTTAAACCGCGGTAATCGACAACCACAACGGCTGTACTTGATTTGAATTTATCGGTGATTTCATCCACCAGTTGTTTCTTTTGTTCAATTGCACTGCCCATCTTGACACCTCCTACAGATATTCTTGATGAACATTTATACCAAAACAAAACCTCCATATCCCGAGACATGGAGGTTTCATGCATGCGGAGGCCTTAAGGCGCCCCCGGATTTATACGCATTACCTCGGCAGGAAATTAAGCCCTCCGGCACCTGCTGTCTACGGTACAAATGTTTACTTTTTAAAACCGTTCTTAATTATAGCAGCCCGCAGGCAGCATGTCAAATCATTATTTTGCTGCCACAAAAGAAGACGGGTCTACTTTGATGCCAGGCCCCATGGTCGATGTGACAGAAACATTCTTCATGTAAGTGCCTTTTGCAGCTGACGGTTTTGCTTTCATCAATGTGTCAAACAAGGTTGACAGGTTTTCAACCAACTTTTCCGATTCAAAAGAGACTTTCCCGATCGGGGCATGGACATTGCCCGCTTTGTCAACACGATATTCGACTTTACCGGCTTTAATGTCCTGGACCGCTTTTGTCACATCAAATGTTACCGTGCCGGTTTTCGGGTTCGGCATTAATCCTCTAGGCCCAAGGATGCGCCCGAGTTTACCAACTTCGCCCATCATATCCGGCGTTGCCACGATGACATCAAAATCAAACCAGCCCTGCTGGATTTTGTTGACGTAGTCAGTATCGCCGACATAATCCGCACCGGCTGCTTCCGCTTCTTTTGCTTTTTCGCCTTTTGCAAAAACAAGCACGCGCTGGGTTTTCCCTGTTCCGTTTGGAAGCACGACAGCACCGCGGATTTGCTGGTCCGCTTTTTTCGGGTCAACGCCGAGGCGGAATGCAGCTTCAACTGTTGCATCAAATTTTGTAAAACTTGTTTTTTTCACCAGTTCAATGGCTTCCTGAACCGGGTAAGCTTTGGAACGGTCAACGAGTTTCAAAGCGTCAACATATTTTTTTCCTTTTTTCGCCATTTGTATTTCCTCCTCGAATGTGGTTTTAACGGAATAACCTCCCACGAAAAAGGTTGCGAGCCAGTATCGCATCGCAACCCCGTTGGACATAACCAGTACTGCATGGATCAGTCTTCGATCGTAATCCCCATGCTGCGCGCCGTGCCTTCCACCATGCGCATTGCCGCTTCAACACTTGCCGCATTTAAGTCAGGCATTTTTGTTTCTGCGATTTCACGCACTTTGTCACGCTTCACAGTTGCCACTTTTGTACGGTTCGGCTCGCCGGAACCGGATTCAATGCCGGCTGCTTTTTTCAGCAGAACTGCAGCTGGCGGGGTTTTTGTGATGAATGTAAATGAACGGTCTTCAAATACCGTGATTTCAACAGGTATAATCAAGCCTGCCTGATCTGCAGTACGAGCGTTGAATTCTTTACAAAATCCCATAATATTGACGCCGGCCTGGCCCAGTGCAGGACCAACAGGCGGTGCAGGATTTGCTTTACCGGCAGGAATCTGCAATTTAACAATTTTTACTACTTTTTTAGCCACGAGACACACCTCCTTAAGTCCGTGATGTGGTAACAGGGGCTGAGCCCTCCCACTCATCTATTTGATTGAACCCCCCACGGCTGAAGCCGCGAGCTTCCTGCAGACACCGAAACATGCTTCGTTGTCTTCGCAGGCTATCCCCGCAAGTTCCTGCGGTTAGCCGGACAATTGGCAAGACAAAAAGGCAAGCCATATCCGAAGCCAATTCATCTCATGACCGTGTCACGAGTGTATCATAAGAATCATGTGATTGCATTGTGTCTGTTCATGCGGGTGCCCGGTTAGGCGGGCCATCCGCAAAGAACATACTGACTTATAACATATTAACATCTCAGCACATGGATTTCAAGTTTTATCCCGTTATATTTTATCAATTTGTTCAAAAACGAGTTCTACCGGTGTATCCCGCCCGAACATATTGACCATGACTTTTGCCCTACCTTTGTCGCGGTCCATTTCCACAATCTTGCCCGCAAAGTTTGCAAACGGCCCTTCTTTTACCGTAACCGTCTCGCCGATTTCAAAGTCAACATCGGCCCGTTTTTCTTCCATGCCCATCCGTTTCAAGATGGTATTAATTTCTTTAGGCAAAAGCGGCGTCGGCTTGGAACCGCCTCCCGACGACCCGACAAAACCGGTGACGCCCGGCGTGTTCCGGACGACATACCAGGAATCATCCGTCATCACCATCTCCACCAGGACATAGCCCGGGAAAACTTTTCGTTTCACCACTTTTTTCTTCTCATTCTTCATTTCAAGTTCTTCTTCTTCCGGCACTACTACCCGGAAAATTTTATCCTGCATCCCCATCGATTCTACGCGCTTTTCCAAATTGGTTTTGACTTTATTTTCATAGCCTGAATACGTATGGACAACATACCAGTTTTTTTCCATCTAATAGGACTTGATGTCCGTCCCTCCCTGTTGGTCTTTTGATTTTTTGGGCAAATGAAAAAACCCGCTAATCGGGTTTGAGTCGTTGCTTATGATACTCCCATTATACCATGTTTTATCATTGGATATTCAAGTGTAAAATGATCATTTTACAATGAGTTTTCAGCCCACCGGATCACTGCGGAAATGCCGAGATCGATGACAATAAAGAACAATGTCAGGAAAGCAACCGTTACAAGGACTGTAATCGTGTATTTGACCAGCTCTTTGCGCCCCGGCCAGCTGACTTTTCGCATTTCGGAAGCTACATTACGAAAAAATTTTGTGATGGACATGTATTTAAGACCTCCAAGTAAGCTCATGTTCGTTGTTATTTTGTGCCGCGGTGGATGGTGTGTTCGTTGCAGTGCTTGCAAAACTTCTTTAATTCCATTCTTTCAGCCTTTCCGTTGCCCGTTGTGGTCGTGTAATTGCGCGAACCGCAAACCGAACAGGCAAGTACCATTTTTTTCTGCATCTCATCACCAGCTGTCTTATGGTCTTACGGCGTTAACGGAACCTGCCGCTGTAAAGAACCTCTCCCGGAAAACCGGGAGAGTCTTTTGGGCGCCGCCGGTTCCGTACCGGTATCGTATCAAAACATAAAATCCTACAAATCAACATAACACGGCAGAAAGCTTGTGTCAATCAGTAGCAGAAGAAGGGATGTGCCGGGTTTTTCCCGAAAGCATTGAATACCAGGCATTGAAAGATAGCTTTTTGTACGCCTTAATGCCGCACTTGCATCCGGGAAAAACGGCCTGGCGGAAATACGGCTTACAACACCTTTTCAGTATGTCAGCTCCCTCCTTTCCAACAGGCGCTCCAGCTTCTTTTTGACGCGTTGTAAAGCGTTATCAATTGATTTTACATGGCGGTTCAATTCTTCTGAAATTTCCTGGTAGGACTGCCCGTCCAGGTAAAGGGCGAGCACTTTTCTTTCCAGATCGCTTAACAGCTCGGATATTTTTACTTCTATACGGACATATTTTTCGCGGATTAAAATCAATTCTTCAGGATTGGAAATTTTCGCGCCGGTGATGACATCCATCAACGTACGGTCGGATTCTTCATCATAAATTGGCTTGTCCAGGGAAATGTAAGAATTAAGCGGTATGTGCTTTTGGCGGGTGGCAGTCTTAATTGCGGTAATCATTTGCCGGTTGATGCATAATTCAGCAAAAGCCCTGAAAGACGTGAGCTTGTCCTCTCTGTAGTCGCGTATGGCCTTATACAGACCGATCATGCCTTCCTGGATAATATCCTCGCGGTCGGCCCCGATGATAAAGTAAGAACGCGCTTTTGCCCTGACAAAGTTTCTGTATTTTTGGATCAAGTAATCCAGCGCTTCGCTTTCGCCGTTGTGTATCCGTTCAACCAACTCTTCGTCCTGCATCGTGCCATATCTTTCTTCATATGCTGCCTCAATGTTCAGGTTCACCTGTATCCCCCCAAGAGCATTCGATAAAAGCTATTATACAGTACAGAATTTTCAATCGTCAACCGCTCATCTTTTCCCCCTGCGTAATTTTTCGAAAATTTCCATGACCTCCTGGCTTAACGGTATTCTTGTTGCCGGCTTTTCCTCTTGAATTGATTTTACATTTCTTTTAATCTTTTGTTCAATCACTTCCACGTATGTGTCAAGTTTTTCTCGACAAGGTTTAAATATCGGGTATTCCAAGACACTCTTTTTGTACACTTTCGGCTACCGTGCTTCACTTG
>NZ_ALAS01000097.1 GCF_000290615.1 Heyndrickxia coagulans DSM 1 = ATCC 7050 | reverse complement strand
GTATTCGCCCACAAGCGTACATTTAAATGATAGAGCGTCTTCCCATTTTTTTCCACTCATCTGCCCTTCGAGTAAAATTTTACACATACAAAAAATGCGATTCTTGAAAAGAAACCGGAAATCCAGGGGCTCCTCTATAACCCGGACTACGGATCTATCCGAAGGTAACTCGCCATTACCGACAAAATTTGAGCAGATGATTGAAAGCCTCTCATCCCTCATCACCAGCGACGACCTGCAAACCATCCAAATTGAATCGGCAAACCTAGTTTATTATTATCTTGAGACGATTGTGGATTTAAGACGCTTGTACGATGAAATCGTTCCCCAATTTGAACGTTTGGCCAAAACCCCTGGTTAGTGGAAAATGCTGTTCGCCAGAGGAGAAGCACTGAATAAACTTGAAGATGTTTTGTCCGATTTAATGAAAGGCAATGTTATTATTGCCCATCGATCGTGGAAGGGGCAGGTGGTTTCGATTCCTCTCGCCGAGATCAAAACAAGAACGGTTGAAAAACCGACGATTGAGAAAGTGTTTCTGGGGGCGAAGGAAAGTTTTGTTGAGGATCTGGATTCGAACGTTGGATTGTTTCGGCGGTGGATTAAGGACGTCAATCTGACTGTGACCTATTTTACCGCAGGCGAACGTTCAAAAAGCAAGGTGGCACTAGTTTATTTGCGTGATGTGGCAAATCCGGATTGGGTCAAGGAAATTTCAACGAATCTCAAAAAAATACATATTGACCGCATCGTCGGACACAAGGACTTGATGGAACTGATCATTTGCAGAAATCAAACGGTATTTCCGCTGTATGAACTTACTGAAGTTCCCGTCCGCGTGTCTACTTCCTGAATCAGGGAAGAATCGCGATTTTACTCGAAGGATCACCATTTGCCGCTCTTTTGCCAACCGTGATGGTCAATATGATGCAAGCGGCAGAGTACCTCAACCAGGGGAGCATTATTCCTCTGTTTGTTCGTTTGATCCGTTTGGTCTCTTTATTGTTGGCCTTATACGCCCCTTCTTTATTTGTAGCTCTGTTATCTGTCAATACGGGAATAATCCCCGAAAATCTGGGTCTCGTTATCGCTAGTGACCGAGCAACGGTCCCCTATCCGTTCTTGGTTGAAGTCCTCGCCTTGTTTGTTTTGCTGGACATTTTTTTGGAATCCACCGCATTTGTGCCAGGGGTGATCGGTCCCGCTCTAAATATCGTCGGTAGTCTGGTCATTGGCCAAGCTGCCGCCCAAGCACATCTGGTTAGCCGTACCAGCATCAACGTAAATTAATATTCACCTACAATTGGTGGTTCTAAGCTAGTGATTTTATTGGTCTTACCGTTTTAAAAAACTGCGCTCTGCCAGGCTACTTTGATTCTGGCAGAGCGTTTTTATCTTAATGCTGATTTGAAAGACAAACATTAAAAACGGGCATTACCAAGCGTTCATGCCGCCTTTAACATTAGTTACTTTTTCAAACCCGTTTTGCTTGAGGATTTTACAAGCTCTCGCACTTCTCATTCCGCTTTGACAGATGACAACGACCTCTTTATCTTTTGACAGTTGATTGACCTTTTGAGGCAATTGATGGAGTGGAATGTTCTTAAATTCACGAATGTGCCGGCTTTTATATTCGCCCGGCGTGCGCACATCAATAAATTGTTTGTTTTTATCTTTTAGTTGGTTTTTTAATTCACTTGCCGTGATGGTTTGGACACCTTTTACCCCACCAAAACGCCTTAATACTAACCACAGGACCACAGCTATAATGACAATGTAAAAAAGCCAATTAGGCATACTCATCACCCCATATAATTTTATATTGAATATTTGGCTCCATATTTTAATGGCGACCATAACAACTAAACCAGCAAAAATCCACTTTAGTAGAGAAGGCTTAAGCTTTTGGCCAAGTTTAGCCCCTAGAGGCGATGCGACAAGACTTGCTATTATGACAATAAGTGATGGGAGAAAAGCAATTTGGTGTGAGAAAAGTTTTCCACTAACTGTTCCGATGGAAGCAATAAAGGTGACAGCTAGAGATGTTGCTACAGTTACCCGTATAGGTATACCAAGGACGGAAATCATAATGGGTACAAGTAAAAAAGCGCCACCAGCCCCTACAATACCTGCACTTAAGCCGACTAAAAACGATAAAACGGCGGCTAGCGGTTTATTATAGCGAAACGATGCTTCCTCCTCGTTTTTTCCCGACCGTTTTGGAAGAAACATGAGAATGACGGCGATTAAAGCCAGCACCCCATATATGACATTCACCATATTCTCCGTGAGGTATCGGGAACCGAAACCGCCGACCAAGCTGCCCGTTAAAACACTGCTGCCCATCACCAAAATGATGGTCTTATTTAAATAACCACCTTTACGGTAAGCCAATACGCCACTTAACGTCGCGAAAAAAACTTGAACCGCCACAATCCCAGAAACTTCATGGGCAGAAAAAGATGGTAGACCAAATAGCGGCGGAATAAATAAAATTAAGGGGTAATTAATGATGGCACCGCCAACACCAAGCATCCCGGAAAGAAACGACCCAATGAAACCGAGGAAAAATAATAAAAGGATGAATAAAAAAGACATACTCTCCCCTTCTTTTAAAAGGTAGGGTGCAAAAAACTGCACCCTTAACCTTTTTTAATCCAAAACTTAAGGATGTTACCTTCTTCGGTCTGCTTTACAAGCTGGTGTCCGCTCGCCTTAGCCCATGCCGGCATATCGTTTTTCGCCTCTTTATCTGTGACATGGACTTCCAATATGTCACCAGATTGCAAGTCATCGATTGCCTTTTTTGCTTTCACAACAGGCATAGGGCAAGATAGTCCTTTAGCATCTAAGATTTTTTCAGATTCCACTGTCACCCCTCCCCTTTATTACTCATGTACAGCGCAACGGTTCGGGCCAATTTCCATCTCACGTTGTTCATCCAAGTCAGGCGTGAGTTTACCCATGTTCACCTGTCGAATGTCTTGATAAGCATGAGGTTGTGGTGGAAGATTTTCTGTCACCATCCTGCGGAAAGTCTCCTCGTCTTTCACTTGCAAACCTTCGTTCACCTCATAAAGTGTACCGAGATTGGCTTTAACCGCACCGTCTTCTCCCATTTCGCGAATATGTGAAAAGTGGGCAGGGAGGACAATGAGATCATCTGACAGATTTTTATATTTGTTGTAAAGTGTCTCGCGCAAATCGGATACCCAGTCTTCAGCCTTTCCCGCCAAATCCGGACGACCGATCGATTCAACAAATAAAATATCTCCGGTTAATAAATATTTGTCATCAATGATAAGCGACGTGCTTCCAATGGTATGACCAGGTGAATAAATCGGGTGAACATTAATTGTCGAATGGCCGACAACAATATCATGACCTTCTTCTAATGGCTCATATTGATACGTCACTTCCGTCGCATCTTTCGGCGGGAGATAATACGTTGCCCCAGTTGCTAAAGCGAGCGCCCTGCCTCCGGAAATATGGTCGGCATGGAGGTGTGTATCAATAATTGATTTGATGGTAAGATTATTCTTCTTCGCAAAGTTTTCATAAACATCGATCATCCGTGCAGCATCGACAACTGCCGCTTCACCATCAGATACAACCATATAACTCAAACAACCTTTACCTAAGCGGATGAATTGATAAAGGCTTCCGCCATTTGGAAGATCGGCAATTTTTACTGGTTCCAAATATTCACTCCATGCTTTCATGCCACCTTCCAGCGAGAAGACTTGATCAAATCCTTTTTCCACGATTTGTTCGCCAACAAATTCGGAGGATCCGCCTTTCGCACAGACGACAAGGATGGGCGCCTCTTTTGGGAGATCTTCTAAAATCCCATCAACGCCGTCTAATAAATGAAAGTACGGGACATTAATAATGTCTATCCCTTTTCCTTCGATTTTCCAATCATCAAATTCGTCAGTATTTCTCACATCGAGGATAAATAACTTCTCCCCGTTAATAACAACTTGTGCTAATTCTTGTGGTGTCATTTTCTTTAAAGCCATGCTGTAAACCGCCTCCCTTAAAAGCTTAGAGTGATATTGGCATCCTTGGCGTATTCGATGAAGGTCGCCGCACCGCCTACTTCAATCCCGTCAATAAAATCCTCTTTTTTGAGATTCATGACATCCATGGTCATTTGACAGGCAATGAGTTTTACGCCAAGGTCTTTGGCTATCTCTATGAGTTCTTCAATGGAAGGAACATTTGCTTTTTGAAAACCTTCTTGAAAATGTTCGCGGCCTTCAGGTATAGGCAAATTTTTATGGCCTTCTTTATGAATCAGGTTCAATCCTTCAAACGTAAAGAAAATACCCACTTCGGCATTTGAAGCAGCCGCTGCTGTGGCAATATTAAACACCTTATAAGCGTCAAATAATCCACCATTTGCCGCAATAATCGCTACTTTTGTCATTTATATACCTCCATTTATTAAAGTGTTTATTTTTCAACAGGTCCGTCCCATTCTGACATCCCTGGAATGACATTCAAGACTTTTTTAAACCCTTTTTCGGAAAGTAATTGGCAGACCAAATCGCTTCGATGACCCGAACGGCATATAACATAGACCGGAAGATTAGGGTCTATTTCTTTCAGCCGATTCTCCAATTCGCCTAAGGGTATATGTTTGGCACTGGGAATATGACCAAAGGCATATTCGGCTGGTTCCCTTACATCTAAGATAGTCATCTCTTCCTGATTTTCAATTTTTTCTTTCAAAGAGCGATGGTCGATTGTAAAGGGGTGTTTAGCTTCCGATTTCGTTTCTTTTGCGGAGGCTTTACGCAAATAATGTTTTAGTACCTCTCCGTCTTCAAGCGTACCAAGATACTGATGCCCGACATTTTTTGCCCACGCCTGGATATCCGCTGTGGAACCTTTGTCGGTTGCCCGAACTTCGATCACTTGCCCCGGCTCGAGCGCATCCATTGCTTTTTTTGTTTTAACTATCGGCATAGGACAGGAGAGCCCCTGAGCATCCAATACCTGGTTAACCTTTATTTCCATGTTTACGAATCACCTCAATCAACAACCATTGATTTCCCGTATTTGGCTTCCCAGCTAATCATACCGCCTACCATGTTTTTAACCTTAAAACCTTTTGTCAACATGATTTGGCAGGCTTTAGTGCTCCGTGCCCCAGAGCGGCACACCATGATATGTTCAGTTTCTTTGTCCAATTCATTTAAACGGTTCTCAAGCTCACCTAACGGGATATGTTTAGCCCTTGGAATCATCCCTTGTGCCACTTCATCATCTTCCCGTACATCAATGACGCTTATCGTTTCACCATTTGTTATTTTTTTATAAAGTTCTTCAGGAAGAATTTGTTGGATCACGTTTGTCACCACCTTTCTAGAAAAGCCATGAACGAGCACTTCTGCATACCCCATAGGGTATACACACATTTAAAAAATGCTGTTAAATACCCAACGGGGTATATAATAACGCGCGACCAAAGTCATGTCAAGGGGCTCTTTTTTCAGGCTGTTCTTTTTAAACACAAAAAGTTCCTTACAAGACGGTGCACGCCCCTTAAATAAAGCGCCTTTTAGATTTAACATTGTTGAAGATTCACTTACTTTTAACAAGGAGTTGAACGGCTTCTTGAATAATATCTTCTGTCCCTTCCCCTTTTTCGATTTGAGCACGAATACACTGTTCTAAATTCGTACTGACAACAAGGGCAATGGTTTTATCAATGGCACTTCGGACCGCAGCCATTTGGGGGACGATGTCCTTACAGTCCTTTTCCTCTTCCATCATTCTTAAAATCCCGCGTACTTGTCCTTCTATTCTTTTCATACGATTTTTGATTTTAGTATCATACTGCATACGAATCCCCACTTTATTTTTATTGCAAGGCTACTATATACGCATGGGGGTAGACCCGTCAAGCACTTGGCCCCCCCAATTTTTAAACGCTTTTTTCAATGGAAGTAATGAGGCGCTTTTCAATATCGGCTGCAATATTTTTCAAGCCTTCATCTTCAACCAAATTGATAAGTGCCGTCGGTTTAGGCATACCTACCTTGACTTGTCTATCTTTTTCTTCGTAGACAACAATTTTACAAGGCAAAAAATAGCTAACCAAAGGATTAGCGCTTAACACACGATGGGCCTCTTTAGGGTTACAGACCTCTAAAACCCTATACTGACCGTCAAGTTCGAAGCCTTTAGCAGCGAGTTTTTCATTAATATTAAATTCCCATTGGACGCCAAACGCCTCTTCCTTTAAACTTTCGCTGACGGACTTAATCGTTTCTTCTAAATTTTTAGATGAATTGACGGTATAATGAAACATTGCGTCGTTCCTCCTTTATTTTTCAAGCATGGACATTTTTAAAGCATAAATGCCTTCGTTAATCTTCCGTTTTTCAACATAAAAACCTTGGCCTTCAAAAACCGCTTTGAGTTTGTCAGAAGGAATTCTTACCGAAAGCGGTGGTCCCTCATTCATGTCAACGGCTTCCCAATCTAAAATAAGAAGTTTCCCATTAGGCCTTAAGATTCTTCTCATTTCTTGAATGGCCTTCTCTAAATCCGAAATCTCATGCATAACAAGGGAACTAAAAATTTTATCGACGGCTTGGTTAGCAATGGCCATTTCGGTTAAATCAGAAACAATTGGACGAATCGTCGTGACACCTTCCTGACTCGCATAAGCTTTAAGCCCGTCAAGCATTTTCGGCTCTATATCGACGGCATAAACCGTCGTTTCAGTTTTTTGAGCTATGGGAATGGTAAAAAACCCGTTACCGGAACCGAGGTCCGCAACAATATCCCCTTTTTTCAGCTCGAGGAGGGCTAATATTTGATCCGGTGGTAATTTTTCTTTTCTTTCAGGATTGAGCAAGAGACTCGCTTTCTCAGGGTCAAACCGATGATGGCTCATTAACTAGACATCCTTTCGTATAGAATGTGAATAATCCGCCTGCCAACATGAACAAAACAGACATCCATTGGTCGTTTGTTAAATATAGAAACGTAATGGGTTGGCTGTTTAAGTGAGATATGAGCATCGTCCCAAATCCTCAGTAAAACATGAGGTTTGTAAAATAACGACCATTACCAAAAGCATCATGCCTTTTCCAAAGAATAAAAGCCAATATTAAAATTAACAAACAATAATACAGGTTAATGGGGTGGTATGACTGCGTACCATCATTTATGGAGATTCCCCAAGGCAAGGAAGTTTTATCCCCGAAAATCGGGAAAAAAAGGTTTTTGACAAACGTTATAATGAAAAAACCAACAGCGGCGATGTCGGCTAATTTTCCGATGCCGAAGGAATGCCGCTTTTTCATCACCATGACATACATCATTGCCGCTAAAAGCCCCGTTACCCATTCTCTTGTACCGCCATTTGCTTGTAGAAATAATAAGGGATTTTTCAAATACATCCCTGGATCGAAAAAAAAGCCGCCAAATCGATAAAAAAATAATGTGATTAAAATCATATAACTTAAGAGGGATAAGAGTTGGCGATCTTGTTTCCGTAAAATGAGGTAGGCTAATAAAAAACCTAATCCATAAACGAGAACAGCTTTATTAATCGCTAAACCCCCTAACATGATCGATTGCGCCATATCATTCACCCAAACCAGAATGGTTTAAATATTGATATAACTTATACTGGCTAATATACCCAATATGACGGTCAAGAATTACCCCATCTTTAGAAATAAGGAATGTGGTAGGGATCGTTGTCACCCAATATCTCTGACTTACTGTGCCATCTCGATCTAATAAAACGGGAAACGTCAACCCATACTTCTTAGAAAAATCCCGAACATCTTTTAAACGGTCACTTTTCGTGACATTCACGGCATAAAGATTGATTTTTTCTTTATTTTTATTGTAAAATGCCGCTAGTTCAGGAGCTTCACTTCGACACGGTGGACACCATGATGCCCAAAAATTGACAATCACAGGTTTCTTCATATCTGCGCCCAAGGTAAATGTCTGGGTGTTTTGTAAATCCTCTAAAGAAAAAGGCGGTGCTGTAAAATTCGGTAATGGAGCCGATTCTTCTTTTTCAACCGAATCAATTGGCTTGTGTGTATTCATCCACACAGTGACTAGAAAGCTTAATAGGAAAGCCACCGCCATGAAACCTCTTTCTTTTGTTGTTTTTGTTTTTTTAATTTTACAGCCCGCCATTGGCATAACCCCTTCATCAATGTGAAACATTTTTCCTATAACAAGCGGTCATTGGATGATGAAGTGTCCATTAAAAGTGCGTCGGCACTAAAAGAGATCTTTTAATTGTGTTTCCAAATATTCTTTGGGCATGTAACCGACAAGTTGTTTTACCGGCTGACCTTCTTTAAAGACGATCATCGTCGGGATACTCATAATCCCAAATGCGGCAGCCGTCTGCGGATTTTGGTCAACATCCAACTTGGCAACAGTAATCCGTCCTTCATAATCCGCCGCCAATTCTTCTAGGACCGGGGCCATCATTTTACAGGGGCCACACCACGTTGCCCAAAAGTCCACTAATACGAATTTTTCATTTTGAATAACGTTTGTAAAACTTGTATCGTCTACATTAACAATAGCCATTTAAATACCCTCCGTTTTTCAATGATCAAAACAACCGATGAACCCAACGATACAGAACATAAGCCATTCCTGCCAGGAACAGTATCTTTTTGGAAAATCAAAGGGACTGCCAAACCTTTTTAACTTGATCCCAAAGCTTTTTCATACTCACCCCCGCTTTCCCTACCCATTATACCCTATGGGGTATGAAGATGCAACTGCATTACCCTGCAAGGATGATGTATAGATTAAAATCCTGTAAAACCGCCAAACAATTGCGTTAAATAGGAAGAAAGTTTACTCATCCAGTCAAAATATAAGAATACACCAACCACAATCATTAAGGCCCCGCCAACTTTCGTTAATTTAAGATGGTATTTTTTGATCCCGTTGAACCGCCCAATAAAAAAGGCGAAGATCACAAATGGTACGGCAAAACCTAAAACATAAAACAACATATAAATGAGCCCTTGTCCTGGGTGAGTCACACCAAGTGCAATGACACTGGCTAGAATCGGGCCTGTACATGGCGTCCACCCTGCTGCTGTTCCAATTCCAATTAAAATAGAGCCAACATAGCCGGATAGCCGCTCTCTAAAGGTGATTTTCCGGTCCTTCAACAAAAATGCCGGTTTAAAAAAGCCAAGAACGACTAAACCAAAGAAAATAATCAAGATGGCACCCACTTGACGAATAACGGCATTATACTTAAAAAAGAGATTTCCCACCGCGGAAGTTGATAAACCTAACGCCAAAAAGATGATCGAAAACCCGAGGAGGAAAAAGAATGTGTGAAGAAAAGCCCTTTTTTTAATGAAACCATTGTTTTCTTTAAGTTCATCGACCGAAACGCCTGTGATGTATGACAAAAAAACGGGATAAAGCGGCAGTGAACAAGGTGAAATAAAAGATAAAAACCCTGCGCCGAACGCTAGAAATACCGTTAAATCCATTGATTTTTCACCTTCTGTCGTCTAATTCGATGGAACGATTCTCACTTTTTTATCGATTTGAATGGCGTCCTTGACGGATTGCGCCATTGCGCAATTTTTCATTGCTACATCCAGCGCCTTTTTTACTTTTTCTTCATTTAATGCACGGCCATATATGACATATGTCAGTTCCATTTTTTTCACAATATTGACTTGTCCGCCACTGCGCGTCACCTTTGCTTCAATCTCAATATGGTCAACGTCGAGACGCATTTTTTTCATGACTTTACGTAGAACGCCACCTGAACAACCTGCAATCGAGGAGACAAGCAACTGGAAGGGGCGGAATCCATATTCTGATTCGCTTGAAATATTCAAAGTCCCATATTCAAAATCACTTGAGAAGCCTTTCTCAGTCATTTTATATTTCATGATTTTTCTACCTCTTTTCTTTTCAAAAATCTTCATCAACTTGAAACATATAACCAAGTCCTCTTACGGTTATGATTCTCGTTGGGGAAGACGGGCGCTTCTCAATTTTTTCTCGTAATTTTTTAATGTGAACGTCAATTGTCCGATCATACACATGCTTTTCATTCAATGGATAGAGGCGTTCAATAAGTTGCTGCCTTGTTAGTACCTGATTGGGATTTTTCATTAAAAAATATAATAGGCGATATTCTGTTTTTGTAAGTTGTAGTTTTTTCCCCTCCAACCAAACTTCCCTTTTTCTTTGCTTTAATGTCAGACCGAAATAACTGATTTTCAGACAATGCTCGCCCGCCCGGCGAATGACAGTCCGAATCCTTGCCATCAATTCTTCCGGGTCAAAAGGTTTTGTTACAAAGTCATCCGCTCCTAACCTTAACCCTTCAATTATCTCTTTTTTCTCCGATATAGCAGAAATAAATATGATCGGCATATCGCTTTTCCATTTTGTTCTGATTTCATGACATAAGCTATTGCCATCAAGCTTTGGTAAATGCTGTTCAAGGAGCATTCCTGTAATGAAGGAAATTTGAGGTTTGCACAAAAAAGAGCCCCCCTGGTATGATACGAGGTGTCCAGAGCTTCAAAA
>NZ_ALAS01000096.1 GCF_000290615.1 Heyndrickxia coagulans DSM 1 = ATCC 7050 | reverse complement strand
TCAGTTTTCGTTGGCTAGTAAAAGCAACGATAAGTCGAGAAGCCCCCACTTCAATCAAACCGTAAGGTTGATAAGTGGTGGGTAGTTCACCGCTGATTAATGGAAGAACTGGGCCTATTCTGCTTATCTTGATGGTCCAATGAATATCAGCAAAAAGTATCTGAAAGAGCTAAAGGCTCAATCGATAGCGGTGTTGGACACGCCAACAGTGTATACGTTCAATGGACGTCAGTTCATTGCGTAGAACTGGAAGCTTGCCATTTTAATGGCGGGTAGTGCACGGAGCCATGCAGTCCGGCCCGCCAGTAAACACAGATGATAAATCCGGCATTTTCCAGTATGTGTAAAATTTTACTCGAAGGGCAGATGAGTGGAAAAAAATGGGAAGACGCTCTATCATTTAAATGTACGCTTGTGGGCGAATACATTTAGAAAGAGGTCTTCCTATGGATATTATATCAATAATTGCTAGATTATTAAAGGATACAAAAAGTCTTATTGAATTTGAAGAACAAGTTAAAATTCTGATCCAGAATGCCTTTACGCAATGGGTTGGGGAAATATTTGAGACGTTAGATAAAACAATTAAGCAGAAAAAGCTGGAGGATGGCTGGGAGTACTGCCGGAGTGATAACAGAAGCATTCAGTTTTTATTTGGAAATGTGACCTTTAAACGTTCACTGGATTTAAGTCAATATTTTGGACACCAATAAGTGAAATTTAATTTTGATCTCATGCCATATTTTTCATGACATCGCTGGTCGCTTGA
>NZ_ALAS01000095.1 GCF_000290615.1 Heyndrickxia coagulans DSM 1 = ATCC 7050 | reverse complement strand
ATTTAAACCTTATCGAGAAAACTTGACAAATACCTCATTCAAGAAGTATTTGAATTCTGCTTGAAATAGACATATAATGAGTAAAGATTAGGGAAAAATAATGAAAAGTGTCGCATTGTGCAGGAATGTTGCCTATTACATTTAGCAGGGAGAGAACTGTATGAAAAAAGTAATCACATACGGAACATTTGACCTTCTCCATTGGGGGCATATCAATTTACTGAAACGCGCAAGAGCATTAGGCGACTATTTAATCGTCGGCCTTTCATCGGATGAATTTAACGAAATCAAAAATAAAAAATCGTACCA
>NZ_ALAS01000094.1 GCF_000290615.1 Heyndrickxia coagulans DSM 1 = ATCC 7050 | reverse complement strand
CGCATAGAGACTTTCAATGGTCTGTTCATACTCGGCTTTCATTTTTTCAACTTTTTTGTTGCCTTTTTCAAAGACTTTTGGCATCTGTTCTAAATGAATCGGTCGCATTTGAAAGCTTATTGGCATCCAGTCCGGAAGTCGTATATACGCTTAAATCCTGGTTGAACTTGCGGACCGTCTCCAAAATCCCTTTTTGTACATCTTCGCTTTTTCGGCAGCGGCCGATTTATAGGCTTCGTAATAGTTTTTCATATCTGCATCTGATATATCATCGGCAATATTGTCGCTAAAGGCTTTTTTAGCAGCATATGCCATTTTTTCACTTTTGCCACAAGGAAAGGTGTTTATAATATGGATGTGCAAACAGCAAAGGAAATTGGCGTGCCCGGGCAGGAAGAAAACCGGGAGACGGGCGCTGGCTGGATTTTTTGAAAAGATTTTCACGGGGTAGAAGGGCAGAACTTAGCCAAAAAAGGAGCGTGAACTACCCTCCACTTATCAACCTTACGGTTTGATTGAAGTGAGGGCTTCTCGACTTATCGTTGCTTTTACTAGCCAACGAAAACTGACCGAGCTAACCCTCTTGTTCCAAGAGTTTTGTTACTTATGATAAC
>NZ_ALAS01000093.1 GCF_000290615.1 Heyndrickxia coagulans DSM 1 = ATCC 7050 | reverse complement strand
TTGAAGCTCTGGACACCTCGTATCATACCAGGGGGGCTCTTTTTTGTGCAAACCTCAAATTTCCTTCATTACAGGAATGCTCCTTGTTCATTTTTCCCGATTCAATGGCCACTAGCGCCGTCATGATTTTCGTAATCGAGGCAATGCTTCTCGGTTCGTATGCATCTTTTTCGTACAAAACCCGCCCAGTATCCTGGTCCATTAATATCGCGCTTTTTGCCTGCACGGACGGCGCAGCAGCCGCTCTTGGCGGAAGGGCCGAAAAAATTAGCACCGCAAGCGCCGCATATAGGAAATACCGTTTCATAAAGAAGCTCCTTTTTTCAGCTTTTCCAAACCGCGTTTTGTACAAGTTTATGCACGGAACAGGAAGAAATAACCGGAATATGCGGAAGACGAAAAAAGCCTGCACCAGTTTGGGCAAGCTTTCTTCACGGCGAAAATCCGTTTTCGCCTTTTTCTTCATGGAATTTTTCAAAAAACAGATCTGCTTCTTCCTGCGAAAATTCATCTTCCGGCTGTTCGGGAAACGGCGGCAGTTCTTTTAAACTTTTCAGCCCGAAATGGTCAAGAAATTCTTTGGTCGTGCCGTAAAGGATCGCCCGCCCGGCACCTTCCTGCCTGCCGACTTCCTGGATCAGCCCTTTTGCCATCAGCGTCTGCAGCGGCCTTTCTGTTTTTACACCACGGATTTCTTCGATTTCAATTCTTGTAATCGGTTGTTTATAGGAGATGATCGCCAGTGTTTCAAGTGCCGCCTGCGATAATGTATTCGTATTCGGCGATTCGACCAGTTTTTTCAAATACGGCGCATGCTCTTTTTTGGTTGCCAGCTGGTACGTGCCTGCCAGTTCAACGAGCGTGATGCCGCGATCCGGGTCGTTTTCGTACTGTTCTTTTAAATTCTTTAAAATTTCAACTGCTTCAAACTCTTCAATTTCCATTACATGGGAAATTTGTTTCAGGGAAAGCCCCTCGTCCCCTGCTACAAACAACAGGCTTTCAAGGATGCCTCTCCAATGGACGATTTCCATATCAATCCCCCTCTTTCCTTACAACGGTAATGTCGCCGAAATTTTCTTCCTGTACCGCCATAATTTGATGGCGCTTGATCAGTTCCAGAACAGCCAAAAAAGTTACGACAATTTGTTCTTTATCATGAAAAGAGAATAAGTCGTAAAATTGGACGCTTCCCGGCGCCGTTTCCAGCTGTTTTAAAATTTCAGCCATTCTTTCTTCGATCGAGATTTCCTGCCGTGTGATTTTGGTAAACAGCGGTTTTTGCAATTTTTTTCTGCGCAAAAGTTTATTTAACGCGCCGATCATATCATAGATCGTCACATTGGCGCCGATTTTTTTTCCATCTGCGTCCGGCGCAAACGCCGACAAATCGCTCGGCGGCTTGGTGAAGATTTCGTTGCGGCCGGCTTCAAGGCGTTTGAATGTGCCGGCTGCTTCCTTGTATTTTTTGTATTCCAGGAGGCGCTCGACAAGTTGTTCGCGCGGGTCTTCTTCCACCGTATAATCTTCATCCGGTTCGGACGGCTCCTGTTTTGGCAAAAGCATTTTGCTTTTGATCGCCAAAAGTGTGGCCGCCATCACAAGATACTCGCTCGCGACGTCCAGTTCAAGCTCTTTCATTGTATGGATGTAATCCAAATACTGCTCGGTAATTTCAGCCACCGGAATATCGTAAATGTCGATTTCAAGCTGGTGGATCAGATGCAAAAGCAGATCGAGCGGCCCTTCAAACGCACCGATTTTCACTTTATATTCCATAAAATTGTACACCGTTCCTTTTTCAAAACGTCAAAATAAGTATAGCCTGAAACGTATGCATCTCCAATCAAAAGCGCGCAGATGGGCAGGAGTCCATACATGTTCCGGCGCGCCTACATAGTATACCATGTAATGACTGTTGAGGGAGGGGTTATCATGGCTGACGGTTTTGGCTGGGGCAGCGGATTTGCGTTAATTGTCGTGCTTTTTATTTTGTTGATCATTGTCGGCAGTGCGTATATCTGGTAAAACCGTAAAAAGGGCCTCCGGGATCAAGCCGGCAGGTCCTTTTTGCCGTATTCGAAATAAAAGAAGACCCGGTCAGGACGGGTCTTCTTTTTCAGCACACTTATGGAAGAAGTCAACAATGTATTTATTCGGAACCACTTCTTTTCCTTCATACATTTGTTTTAAAGCCTTGACCATGCTTTTCCCGATTCCCTGGTCGCGATAAGAGGGATTGACGGAAATATGCTGGATTTCCACTTTGTCCCCATCCAGCACTACCCCGATCAGGCCGACAATGTCATCATCCTCTTTCCATAAAAAAAGCTGCCAGTTGTCCTCTGTTTCGTACAATTGCTTTGTTTGCTGCAGCTTTTTCAAATCTTTTTCATCTGGCATAAAGGACAACAGGCCCATGGCAATTTTATCGAAAGATTTTTTATACCGAATTAACATACTGAATCCCTCGTAATCATCCAATTTAATTCAAACGCTTTACTTATTAGTATATTCCTATTTCAGAGAAAGTAAACAAGGTACGTACAATATTTTCCAAAAGCAAAGCCGGAAAACAGGCGCCATCCGCTTCTCCGCCGCGGATTTGTCAAGAAAGCGGCACGCGCAGGCGGAGATCATTGCGGATCAGGTCTTCGTACGTCTCCCGCTTTACGACAAGCTCATCTTTGCCGTTTTCGACAAACACAACCGGCGGGCGCGGGATCCGGTTATAGTTATTTGCCATCGAATAGCCGTAAGCGCCGGTGCAGAATACGGCCAAAAGATCATTGCTGCCTGTCTTCGGCAGCGGCAGATCCCAAATCAGCATATCCCCTGATTCGCAGCATTTCCCGGCAACGGATACGGTCTCTTCACACTTATCAA
Organism: Heyndrickxia coagulans DSM 1 = ATCC 7050; assembly: GCF_000290615.1. Classification (GTDB taxonomy): domain Bacteria; phylum Bacillota; class Bacilli; order Bacillales; family Bacillaceae_C; genus Weizmannia; species Weizmannia coagulans. The sequence goes on along the minus strand of NZ_ALAS01000093.1, from coordinate 28,141 downwards.
GCGGGCGGTTGGCCAGCACCGCTTCATATTTTGCGTCATAAAGCGCCGGGCGGATATTGTCGCTCATCCCCCCGTCAACCGCAATATACTTTCTGACATGCGGCACTTCCTTGCGGGACCCGACTGAATAAAGCGTCGTCCCGGCTTCGCCGACAAGCGAGCGGCCCGGTTCGATCCAGATCTCGGGGAGCGGCAGGCGGCGGGAACCGGCCTGTTTCTTCACTTCTTTGACGATTTCTTCCACATAATAAGCAGGCGGAAGCGGGTGGTCTTCTTCCGTATAGCGGATGCCGAAACCGCCGCCAAGATTAAGCACTTCCGGAAGATAGCCGTACCTGGCATGCCACTCGTCCAGTTTATCCATAATTTTCCGCACAGCCAGGACAAAGCCGGCTGTTTCAAAAATTTGCGATCCGATATGGCAATGCACCCCGAGCAGTTTTATCCGGCCGGATGCCAGCACCTGCTTCAGCGCTGCCTCCGCCTGCCCGTTTTGCAAGTCAAAACCGAATTTTGAATCTTCCTGGCCCGTTAAAATATAATCATGTGTATGGGCTTCAATGCCCGGTGTGACCCTTAAGAGCGCGGAAACTTTGCGGCCTTTTTTTGCACACAGATTTTCCAGCATGTCAAGCTCGTAAAAATTATCGGCAACGATGCAGCCGATTCCGGCATCAAGCGCCATTTCCAATTCTTCCCGGCTTTTATTGTTGCCGTGGAAATGAATGCGTTCAACAGGAAAACCGGCAGCAAGTGCGGTATACAGCTCCCCGCCTGAAACAACATCCAAAGACAGCCCCTCTTCATCTGCAAGCTGGATCATGGCAATGGCGGAAAAAGCCTTGCTGGCATAAGCAATCTGGGATTTGACGCCGAGTTTCCGGAATGTTTCCTTGAATGCTCTGGCCCTTTGCCGTATTAAAGCAACGTCATATACATAAAGAGGCGTTCCGTAACGGGCAGCGAGACTTACCGTGTCAACACCGCCGATTTCGAGATGCCCCTTTGCATTCACCTTTACCGACCCGTTATGCTTCATGTTTTCAACCCCACCTAATATTCCGCCAATCGGGAGAGAAGCCTTCCCGGCATAAACCGGGCAGGCATCCGGCTCCCTTTCCTGCAACTTTTGCGTTAATTTTCTACTAACTTTAACATAAAAACAGGCTTTCTGCAATAGTTTCAAGCTTCAGGCGGCTGGCGGAAGCGGTCGACCGGGCGGACAATGCTCGGGCGGTATTTGGAGCCCGGAATCGGCTTTCTGAACAGGATTTGGAAAAATGCCTGCGGGTTAAACGGGATAAACGGCCAGAAATAAGGCGTTTTCAACGGACGGATGGACACAAGGAACAGCAGAAAAACGGTGATGCCGATCACAAAACCTTTGACTTTAAAAAGCGCCACGATAATCAGTAAAATCATTCTTACAAGTTTATTCGCCACGCTCAGCTCATAACTTGGCGTGACAAAAGTCCCGATTGCCGCGGCGGATACATACAAAATGACTTCCGAAACAAACAGCCCGGCTTCGACCGCAATCTGTCCGACTAATACAGCCGCAATCAAGCCCATTGCGGTGGCGAGCGGCGTCGGCGTATGGATGGCGGCAATCCGCATAAACTCAATGCCTAAATCAGCGATAAGAAGCTGAAGGACAAGCGGGACATGCGACTGCTTATTCGGCCCGATATAATCCAGTTGGTCCGGCAAAAGCGACGGTTCCACCGCCACTAAATACCAAAGGGGCAGGAGAAAAAGAGAAACGGCAATCCCGAAAAACCTTACCCAGCGGATAAACGTACCGACTGCTGCAGCCTGGCGGTATTCTTCGGCGTGCTGCATATGGTGGAAAACCGTTGTCGGCATAATCATCACGCTTGGGGAGGTATCCACCAATACAAGCACATGCCCCTCCAGCAAATGGGTGGCCGCGACGTCCGCCCGTTCCGTATAGCGGATCAGCGGGAAAGGATTATAATTTTGCTTCAAAATAAATTCTTCCACTGTTTTATCTGCCATCGTAATCCCGTCAATCTCGATCGCCTTCAGTTCTTTTCTGACCGTTTCGATGACGCCCGGATCTGCCACGCCTTCAATATAAGCAATCGACACATCCGTTTTCGAGCGTTTGCCGACTTTCATCATTTCAAAGCGCAGCCGCTCATCGCGGATCCTCCGCCGCGTCAAGGCCGTGTTGAGGACGATGTTTTCGACATAACCGTCACGCGCACCCCGGACGACTTTTTCCGTATCCGGTTCCATCGGCGTCCTTCCCGGATAATTGCGAACATCGATAATAAATGCTTCTTGCTTTCCTTCGACATAAATGGCGATCAGCCCGGACAGCACTTTATCCACCATTTCATCATAGGTGTTGACTTTTTCGACCTGCATATGGACGATATAATTTTCAACAAGTTCATGCACTTTTCCGGAAGAAAACTTGCCGTTATTTAATTTCAGCAGTTCTTTCATAATTTGGATAATCGAAATCGTTTCCGTGAGCCCGTTGACATAGTACAGCTGGATTTCTGCATCAAGGACCCGAATTTTTCTGACACCGATATCATAGCTGATGCCAAGCCCGACTTTATTTTTAAAAAATGCTTCCACTTCTGCCGGATTGGATGAAATCGGCCTTTTCCTGCCTGCTTCAGCCATTCTTGAACCCACTCCTTTCCAAGATCAGGCGTACCGCTTTTTCCGTGATCGGGGCGCCGATATGATAATCGTCTTTTTTCGACATTTTGCCCACATCCCCGATACCGACAATAATGGGCACGTCCAGCCGGTCAAGACTGTAAACCGTGTCCCCGTTGATTTTTTTCAAATCCATTTCCGGAATGCCGAATTTGTCCACCCCGTACGGCGTTATTTCACCGGTATTGTCAATGCATACATCCACCCTTGACCATTCGGCCTGATGGGTTTTCGATGCGACCGCAATCACGCCGAGCACCTCGATGTGCGGATGCCCGGCCACAAAAGTGAGCGCCTCTTCGCCGGATCCCGGGCCGATCACCCCTGAATCATCGAACATGGCAAAAACAGGGTCTCCGGCCGCCTTGAGGATCAGGTCCACGATCTGTTCCCCCTTCAACCGGGTCGGATTTCCGTATGACTGTGAAATACAGCGCCCGCCAATTTTTTTCGCAACGCATTCGATTGCTTTTTTCGCATACTCATCCCCGTCCGTGACAAGGATCACCCGCCGTTTTTCCACCATGCCGGTTATTCCTTTCTTAATGATTTACATAGTAAAGCCATTGAAATAAGGCGCCGGCCACCTTCCCGAGCACGATCGCCATCAATGCGCCGGCAAGACGCCCGTCCATTCCGATTCTTTTGGAAAAAATCGGGATGACATTGACCACTTCCGTGAGCGCCGCAGCAAGCATGCCGACAAACAGTCCGCAAAACAACCCAACAGGCGCCGCAACAATTACAGAAAGCCGGCCGCCTTCACCACCGAGCCCCCACCATGTCCCGGACAGCACCCCGAATACAACGGCCCATTCGTATGATTGGATGAATCGTTCCGTCCTGGACAACTGGACAAGCCGCGGCACAATGCCAAGCACTGTTAAAAAAGCCACATACCCGCAGCCGGCCACAAGCCCGCCGCCGAGCCCGCAAAACACGGTGAAGATCTGCTTAAGGATGGTCAAAATGTTTCATGTTCTCCTTATTCTCATTCAACAGGATATAATGGTCGATGTCCTGTTGATAGTTAAAAATTTCAACTTCAAGCGGGCTCGGTTCTTCATTAAATTTTTTCTTAAACGCATGGTTAAAAAAAATCACCATACCCGCCCCGAGGCCGAGCGTATAGGGAATTTGAAACATAAGCGGCGTATTGTCGCGGATGCCTGTAATCAGGTAATAAATTTTTTCCTGGGCAGCCCGCATGTCGACGTCTTCATGAAAATTGATAATCCCGAGCGCGGAACCTAAAAACAGCAAAATCCAAATCAACATAAAAAACAAAATCGGCAGGTATCTCTTTTTTGCAGCTACTTCCACAATCGTTGCCGCCGGGCCGACAGGAGATATGGCAGCGTCCGGAACCTTTTTCTTGATACTGGAAATAATTTTCATCATGTCAATGACAACGGTGTTGCCGTCAGCCTTGGAAATGGTTTGGACGGGAGTGTCCAAAAGGGTTTCCTGTATACCGGACGGCGCGTGAATCTGGGCAATATGGGATAATTTTACAGTAAAGCCCGGATTGACGCGAATACGGTGGCGGAGCCGCAAATAAATCGTTTCATCCACTGCCTTCACCCCCTGCTTTCATACGTTGTGTTTGTAGTATGTGATATTGGAAGATTTTCATGCACCGGTTTAATGTTGTATGTATCGTATGATCACTTTTGCACGCTTCCTGTGCTTTTTTCCATTGCCGGAGTCCGGGGAACCGTGTATCCCGTGTTATTTTCGGGAAAAACGCTTCAGTTGGATGGCACATCCGGGAATGAAAAAAGCGCACGTTTACAATTCCATGCGCTCTTTCATCACTTCAAGTATTTTCTTTTCAAGCCGTGAAACCTGCACCTGCGAAATGCCAAGCCGTTCCGCCACTTCGGACTGTGTCTGGTCTTTGTAATAGCGGAGGTACACAATCAGCCTTTCGCGTTCCTCAAGCCCTCTGATCGCTTCCTGGAGGGCAATCTGGTCAAACCACTTCTGGTCGTTCTGGTCTGAAATCTGGTCAAGAAGCGTGATCGGGTCGCCATCGTTTTCATATACCGTCTCATGGATAGATGATGGGGCTTTGCCTGCCTCCTGCGCCATGACGACTTCTTCCACCGGCATCCCGAGTTCTGATGCAATTTCATGCACGGTCGGCGATCTCCCCAGCTTTTTCGTTAACTCATCGCGGATTTTGCGGATCCGGTTGCCCGTTTCTTTCAAAGAACGGCTCACCTTTACCGTCCCGTCATCGCGCAAAAACCGCTGGATTTCCCCGATGATCATGGGGACTGCATAGGTGGAAAATTTGACATCATACGAAAGATCAAATTTATCAACCGATTTTAACAGCCCGATACAGCCGATTTGAAATAAGTCATCCGGTTCATATCCCCGGTTTAAAAAGCGCTGGACAACCGACCAGACAAGGCGCATATTTTTTTCAACGATCAGGTCGCGTGCCTCCTGGTCGCCTTCCTGGCTGCGCCTGATCAGGTTTTTCACTTCCTCATCTTTTAACCGGGCTTTATTTTCTGCCTTTTTCAGTTCTGCATCCATCGGCACGACTCCTTAATTGCATAAGGCGTTTTTCAAGGCCAAATGCTTTTTTAGACGAATGATGGTGCCTGATTCTGGCTGCGACTGGATTTCTACATCGTCCATAAAGTTTTCCATGATCGTAAAGCCCATTCCGGATCTTTCCAGTTCAGGCTTTGTTGTAAATAACGGTTGCCTGGCTTCTTCAATATCCGCTATGCCTTTCCCTTCATCGCGGACGGTAATTTCAACCGTGCCGTCGTCACAAATGGCAGCCGATACATAAACCATTCCATCCGGGTTTTCTTCATATCCGTGAATAATCGCGTTTGTTACCGCTTCGGATACGACCGTTTTGATTTCGGTCAATTCATCAAGCGTCGGATCAAGCTGGGCAACAAAAGCGGCAACCGCCACGCGGGCGAAAGATTCATTCCGGCTGAGCGCGGAAAACTGCAATTGCATTTTATTTTTCATTCAGGCAACCCCCAATCTGTGCAGCGCGTATTGTTCCGATTCATCAAGGCGGATGATTTTAAAGAGGCCGGACAGTTCAAACAGCCTTTTTACGGCCGGAGAAATGGCGCAGACGATCATTTCCCCGTTTTTCTGCTTGATCTGTTTGTATCTTCCCAATATCACGCCTAAACCGGAGCTATCCATAAAGGAAAGCTGCTCCAGATTTAATACAAGATGGCGGATGCCGTTTTCTTCAATTGCTTTTGTCACGCTTGCACGCAAGCTTTCAGCCGTATGGTGGTCCAATTCCCCCTGCAGCCGGATGCACAGGACATCTTTTTTCACTTCCAGGTCAATAGCCAGACTCACAATTAAAGCCTCCTTCGCTGTTAATAGTGAGTCATTTCGACCTTGATTCCCGTTTTTCCTTCTGGGAGACAAAAGAAGCTTTAAAAAAACAGAAACCTGGCGGATTCGACATCAATCTTTCTGGACAAACATGCCTGCCGCACGTTTAAACAGCTGCCACCAGCCTGCGCGTTTCACTGTTTTGTCGGCAACAAGCGTTGTTTTTGCAAGCACCTTTCCGTCCTGGCTGACAGTCAGTGTTCCAATTTCATCGCCTTTTTGGACGGGGGCCTGCACATTTTTTTTGAGCTCCACGTTTTTTTTCAAATTTGACAATTTGACGCCTTTTTTCGTCAGCACCGATACCGGTTCGCTCGTGACCGCCTGGACGTGCCGCATGCTACCTTTTGACACTTTGACCTGATCAAGCACCGCGCCTTTTCTGTAAAGCGGATGGGAGGTGTACTGGCTGAACGCATAGTCAAGCATTTTGGAAACCTGGGCGTTCCGCACTTTTGTTGATGGCGCCCCGAAAACGACGGCGATCACACGCATGCCGTTTTTCTTTGCCGTTGCGGTCAGGCAGAATTTTGCCTCATTTGTAAAACCGGTTTTCAGGCCGTCAACGCCCGGATAATGGCGGACCAGTTTATTGGTATTGACGAGCCAGAACTTTTTATCGGAGCCTTCCCTTAAGTAATCTTCATATTTGCCGGTGAAATTTGTAATGCCGTGATGTTTCAGCAATTGCTTCGCCATGACGGCCATGTCATAAGCTGAACTGTAGTGGCCTTTGACAGGGAGCCCGGTCACATTTTCAAAATGGGTGTTTTTCAAACCGAGCGCTTTTGCCCGTTCATTCATTTTGTCGACAAAAGCTTCCTCGCTTCCGCCAATTCTTTCCGCCATCGCAACGGCCGCGTCATTTGCCGAACCGATCGCAATCCCTTTCAGCATTTGTTTCACCGTCATTTCTTCGCCGGGCTCGAGAAAAATTTGCGATCCGCCCATGGATGCCGCATACTCGCTCGTCCGTACTTTTTCATCCATTTTGATTTCGCCTTTGTCGAGCGCTTCCATAATTAAAAGCATGGTCATGATTTTCGTCATGGAAGCAGGCGGCAATTCTTCATGGCTGTTCTTGCTGTACAGCACCTCGCCCGTGGCCTGTTCAATTAAAATGGCGGATTTCGTTTCCGGCGCCAGTTCATTTTTCTTTTCGGCTGCGAACGCTTCAGGCACAAGGACGCCAGAAGCGAGCATGAAGCAGGTAACCAAACCAATGATTTTCTTCATGATGACCCTCCAACTTGTAAAATCGTAAAACGTGAAAACAAAACCTCCGTACACGCTGGGAGATATGCATAAAATCATTTTTTCCAGTTGCGCCATTTTTATACTGGATAAATTCCCTTTCTTTTCATCCGCGGAATGCCAGCTGCCGGACAAATAAAAAACGCACGGTTTTTACGCCGTGCGCCTTAAAGATCTGTTTTTGATTTGCCCCTGTGTTCCCGAAAAACGAGGCCCTGCCAAAACCGCCGCGCCCGGAAAAGCAGGCGGCGGGTTTAAGCCCTTGGATGGAATTTCGCATAGACATCCTTTAACCTCGTTTTTGAAACATGGGTGTAAATTTGTGTTGTGGAAATGTCGGCATGGCCGAGCATTTCCTGTACCGCCCGCAAGTCTGCCCCGTTTTCAATCAGATGGGTGGCAAATGAATGCCTCAGTGTGTGCGGGGTGATGTCTTTTTCAATATTGGCTTTTTTCGCAAGCGCCTTTAATATTTTCCAAAAGCCTTGCCGTGAGAGACGGGCGCCGTGATGGTTCAAAAACAGGGCATCCGTTCTTGTTGTTTTTGAAACCAGTTTGGGGCGCCCTTCTTTTAAATACCGGTCAAGTGCAGCCGACGCCGTGCGGCCGACCGGGATGATCCTTTCCTTGTCCCCTTTTCCGATACATTTTATAAATCCCATCGATAAATGCAAATCATCAAGATTAAGGCCGGTCATCTCACTGACGCGCATGCCGGTTGCATACAGCAGTTCAAGCATCGCAGCATCCCGCATATGAAGGGGCGTATCCCCTTTTGGCGCGGCAAGGAGCGCTTCCACTTCCTGAACGCTCAGCACTTTCGGGAGCGTCCGCTCGGGCTTCGGGGTTTCAATATGGACAGTCGGATCCTGGCCCGCAAATTTTTCCCGCAACAAAAACTGATGAAAAGACCGGATGGAGGCGACATGCCTGGCAATCGTCTTCGAGGACTTTCCCTGCTGTTTTAAAAAGTTCAGAAAATGGAGGATGTGAAACCGTGTCACTTCATTCCAGGATGAAACAAGCTCCACTTTTTGCAGATAGCGGAGATAATTGTGCAGATCGCGTTTGTAGGACGCGACCGTATTTTCAGCAAGCCCTTTTTCAACGATCATAAAATGCATGAAATCTTTGATTTGATCTTCCATTCCGATTACTCCCCATCCATATAAAAGAGCAGCAGCCGTTCTGCCCAGGCAGGCTTATGGTCCCCGGCACTCACCTTTACAGCCGCGCCTTTTGGTTTTTCATAACGGTGGTAGCTTTCATATTCCTGGTTCACCCAAAGCAGGGAAAAGTAGAACAGCAATGTGCAGCATAAAAATAATATGAAGACTTTAAACGCATGAAGCAAAAGTTTCAGCCACGGCATATCCCGCCCGCCTTTCTGTATCGCTTTACATACAAGCTATGACAGACTTCCGCCGTTTTATACATCCTTTTATGTAAAAATTAAAACCGGCTGAAAAATGCGGTGTTATAACAAAAACCTTTTCGTCGTGCGAAAAGGCCGGTTATTTTTCGTTTTTTCCGTTTTCGTTTCCCTTTTCTTTTTGCTGGCACCGGTAACAAATCCCGTGAAATGTCAGGCGATGGTCTTTTATAATAAAATTCCAGCGGCTTTCCACAACTTTTTCGACATTTTCCAATAAATCTTCCTGAATTTCGTCCACCGCGCCGCATTCAATGCAGACAAGATGATGGTGAAAATGTGCGGCGCCTTCCTGCCTCAGGTCATAACGGTATACCCCGTCGCCAAAATTGATTTTGTCCAACACTTTCAGTTCGGACAGCAGTTCCAACGTGCGATAAACGGTGGCCAGGCCGATTTCAGGGGATTTTTCTTTCACAAGGAGGTATACATCTTCCGCACTTAAATGGTCTGTTTCATGTTCCAGCAAAACGCGCACGGTTGCTTCCCGCTGCGGCGTCAGTTTGTAGCTGGCCGAATGCAATTGCTTCTTAATTCTATCAATACGAGCTTCTTCCATGATTCCTCCCCCTTGCCGCTGTCTCTGATATTATAGCAGATTAAGGGGAATAGTCAAAATGAAATGATTATAAACAGTTAAAAGCAACATTTATTATTTAAGAATGATTTTAATGGATTATCTTCATCACGGCCTGCATCAGCTGCGGAGAAAGATAAGCCTCAATGCAGGCGGCCGCGAGGGATGCAATAAAAACAACGAGAAGCGCGCTGCAATACCTTAAAAACAATTGAAAAAAAGCAAAGTGGGCAGCCTGTTTCATAAAAATTTTCCGGATCAGGTTCAAGGAAAACATGACAGCCATCACCGAAGTAAAAATAAACAAAGGAATGATCAGCAAATTTTGTGGGAGAACGGTCACAAATGATAGCAAAAAACCGCCCCATTTCATCTGGTTGACAAGAAAACCGATCGAAAACCCGACGACAAGCCCCTTTAAAAATAAGAGAACAAGAATGAGCGGCAGGCCGATGATCGAAATCCCGAGCAGCCAGATGAGGCCGAGAAATTTCAAATTGTGCAGGAAGCTTGAACGGAACAGGTCCTCAGGCGCGGCAAGTTTGCCGGTTGAGACTTGTCCGAAAAATTGCTTTAAATAAAAAAACAAGTCTTCTTTCTGTGCGATCGACAGGCTGTTGACGATGACGGCGCCAAAAATGACGCCCATCAGGAACAACGCGATGACAAATGCATAAATAGAGAAGTTTTCCCGGATATGGCGGCTGACAGGATTTTGCAGGGCAATTTGCTTCATGAGCGGCGTCCCCTCCTTCAAAAGATTAGCACTTGCTATTAATCTATGAAAGGAAAGAGCCGTTTATGAAAAAAGTCCAAAACCGGAGCGAAACTATTCCGGCTTTGGATTCTTTACCCTGCCATATTTTCCGCCCCCGCCGGCCTCAAACGCCAATCCCCCGGAACGCTGTTTTAAGATCAGTTCCGAAAGCGGCGGTTTTACAACGCTTTTCAGGGCGGATGCCGGCACCCGGTGCAAAATATTCATCTCCGTCCCAAAATGGCTCAGCAGCCTGCCCATCGTTTTCGGGCCGAGCCCCGGCAAAAAATCAAGCGGTACCTGGTGGATGTAGGGCGGCCGGGCAGGATGCGAATGGGCGTCTGCCAGCTCTTCTATTCTTTCCGAGACACCTTTTGTTTTCAAGTGCGACCCGCAATACGGGCACGGGCCGTTTGAAACAGGGTTCCGGCATTTGGCGCACGTCGTTGTATAATATTTCCCGAGTTTCGGGTTTAAGCCGTAATTGGCGGCAATCCGGTTTTCTCCTTCGCCGCGCAAAGCTTTTAACAGCCCTGTAAACCCCGGCGATTCCAGCAGCAATTTTTGGTATTCCCTGGCCATTTTGCCGAGGGAGTGGGCGTCTGAATTTGTCACGAACGGATAGCGGTGCAGCTCGCTGATTTTATCAGCCATGGCGGTATCAGAACTCAATCCCAATTCCACAGCATCTATCAGATCCGGGTCAAGCACTTCTGTTAGCGACCGTTCCACGCCTTTTCCATAAAGGCTCTTAAAGGGGGTAAATACATGCGCGGGAATAAACATCCCGGAGAGTTCTTTCGTTTTTTCCTGCACTTTCCGGGCCTCTGCGCAGACCCGCTGTGTACTTAAATGCGGATTGGACACGCGCCCGCCATACCATTCGGAAAACTTGCCGAGTGCGTCCATATCCGGAAAATAGCTGAGCAGATGGACCGGCCCGCGGCAGTTTTCATCATATACCTCCATTTCAATACCGGGAATCAGCGTGACTTCCCCCTGGTAGAGGAAGCCGCCTTCATCAAGCTGCACCAGTTCGCCGGCTGTAAGAAGCGCCTTGATCTCTTCCCTGACTTCCGGGACATGGCAGTCGATCACCCCGATGAGATCGAGCCCTTTCGGCTGTTTGGCCGCCTTTAATATATTTTCAAGCGTCAGGCTTTTTGCCCCCGTAATTTTAACAGGCCTTCCCGTTTTCGTGCGCCCGATGTGGATGTGCAAATCTGCAAAGTACGGGCCGGCACTCATTTTAAAGCCTCTTCAAGCATCCAGTGCTGGAGGGCTACCAATGTTTTGGCGTCACATATTTTCCCCGACCGGATCATTTCCTTGGCTTCATCCATGCCTAGTTCCAAAATATCGACAAATTCATCATCATCGCCCGCTTTTGGATCGGAAAGCTTTTCAAGGCCGGTTCCGGCATAAAGGCGGATATATTCATCCGCAAAGCCCGGTGACGTATAAAAAGCGGTTACCGGTTCTAATTTTGCGCAGGCATAACCGGTTTCTTCCTCCAGTTCTCGTTTTGCCGCTTCAAGCGGATCTTCCCCCGGTTCGAGCTTCCCCGCCGGAATTTCAATGAGCGCGCGTTCAGCCGCTTTCCGGTATTGTTCCACCATCACCACTTTATGCTCATTTGTGACCGCAAGCACACAGACGGCGCCGGGGTGCTTGATAACCTCGCGTTTCGACGTTTTTCCGTCCGGCAGTTCAACCTCCAGGACTTGCACGTGCAAAATTTTGCCGTTGAAAATTTCTTCCGTCTTCAATGTTCTCTCTTCATATTTATGCATGTTACCCGGCTCCTTTTGTTCTTCATCTGAAACTGACGCATATATTTTACCATAAAAAACAGACTGTTCCGGGAGGGAAAGCTTCATGATCATCATCGTCCATCCGAAAGGCATCCTTATGAAGGGAAAAGCATGGGAAATTCGCGACAGGTTGAAAACATACCGCAAAAAATATGAAACGGTCGCCGAATGGGTTGCAAAAACAGCTTCCTCCTAAAGGTTCTGTCCCCACGTTTGTATTTTCCCCCGCCCCTTTTATACAATAAAAAAAAGGAGGCAGGAAAACATGGAAAAAAACCGGTTGGGAAATTCAGATTTATATGTTTCAAAGCTCGGGCTCGGCTGCATGTCGCTCGGTACGGATCCGGAAAAAGCGCGGGCTGTGATTGAAGCCGCGCTTGAAGCAGGCATCAACTATTTTGACACGGCCGACCTTTATGATCACGGGGTGAATGAAAAACTGGTCGCAGAAGCGCTTAAACCTGTGCGCAGCGAAGTGGTCATTGCCACAAAAGCCGGAAACCGCTGGAATGAAGACGGCAAAACGTGGCGCTGGGATGCTTCCAAAGCATACATAAAAGAAGCAGCAAAACAAAGTCTGAAACGCCTCGGCACGGACTATATCGATTTGTACCAGCTACACGGCGGCACGATCGAAGACCCGATAGACGAAACGATCGAAGCGTTCGAGGAATTGAAGGCGGAAGGCATCATCCGCGCTTACGGCATTTCTTCCATCCGCCCGAACGTTATCCGCGAATATGTGAAAAAATCATCCATCACAAGCGTCATGATGCAGTACAGCCTGCTTGACCGGCGGCCGGAAGAGGCAATCACGACGCTTTTGGGCGAAAACGGCATCAGTATTGTCGCAAGAGGCCCGGTCGCAAAAGGAATTTTAAGCGGCCTGGCGGAAAAGATTCCGGCAGGCGGCTATCTTGATTACCGCCATGAAGAAATCGCCGCCCTTCTTGAGAAGATTAAAAATACGCTTTTAACCGGCGGGCGCACGATGCTTGAACTTGCGCTCCAATATGATCTCGCCTGCCCTCCGGTTGCCGCCGTGGTTGCCGGCGCCAGTTCCCCGGACCAGGTGCGGGCCAATGCAAAAGCCGTAAACGCTGCGCCGCTTACACCGGATGAGCACCGGCTTCTGCGCGAACTCACCAAGCAAAACCGGTACGAGGCGCACCGGTAATCTGTTTTCGGCAAAGAATGCATCGCGTTCTTTGCTTTTTTCTGTTTACTTATTTACCATGTCCCGGCCATTCTTTCTTGGTTATGCCGGAAATCATCCGTTTTCCCCGTACAAAGGAAGAATTTCCTTGCATACGGCAAATGAAAATCAGGGCGTCATAAATAGGACAGGCAGTTGCGTGAAAGCGAATGCCTGTCCTATTGCCATCTTTTTTAGCCTTTATATCGTTTCCAATCCAAATCGGATTCTTCCAGTAGTTCCGCAAACGATTTGTTCCGCTCGCGCTGCTTCCGTTCTTTTCTTTTCCGTTCTTCTTCCGCCCTCTTTTTTTCTGCTTCCGCTGCTGCAAGTTCCTGCTTTGCCTGCCTCAATTTTTCGAGCACATCTTTTTGCAGCGCATCCTCCAGCCGCACTTTCTCATCCTGTTTTCCTTTTTGTTGCGCCTGTCTCTTTTTTGCCATTTTCCGCCGTTTGCAAAGCCCGCATGCCGCAAATGCAGCCGGAGGCATTTTGCAAACCGCTTTCACCGCCCTTCTTCCATCTTCTTTTTTCATTATAATACATTTACCGGCGCTTCATCATCCATCAGGCGGTCCGTTCATAGGGAAACCGGGCTTTCCCGGGCTGAAAAATTTTTCCGGATGCTGGTTTCTCTCTTTAAATCAATGCGGTATCTCTGGTATAGTAGCGTTAAAGAAGAAATTTGCAAGGTTTTTGAATCCTTCCGGGGCTGCTTTTCGTATAAGACTTATGGCCGAATCAACCAAGATCGTGATCAGGGGTGTCGATGATGAAATTCTTTATTGGTACGGTGATTCGCACCGTGATGACCATTCTCAGCGTTTTTCTTCTCTTTCTCGCCATTTATTTTTCATCCGGCCATCTGTTCTGGCTGTCGCTTTTGCTTTCGCTTGCCGGCGGCTTTCTGATCAACCGGCTTGTGAAGTGGCAGATGTTCCGGCGTTTTCTGAAAGCGCAGCAGCTGACGCGGAAAGATTATCAGTATATCCGGAAAAACCTGAAAGAAGCGGACGAAAAAATCAGGCGGCTGCAAAAAACTTTTTTATCCGTCCGTTCAATCAGCACGTTCAAACTTTTTTATGATATGAATAAAGTCATCAGGAAAATACAGGCACTGGTCAAAAAAGAGCCGAAACGTTTCTATCAGGCTGAATCCTTTTATTTTTACCATTTGGATTCGATGGCGGAGCTTGCGGAAAAATATGCCCTCCTGCAATCCCAGCCTGTGAAAAACAAAGAAATGGCCGTGCAAATCCGGGAAACGGAAGAAACGTTAAAGCAATTGGGACGTGAAACAGAGAAAGATCTGTACCATATGCTTTCAACGGATATGGACGAGCTCGATTACGAACTGGCATACGCCAGGCACACGATCGAACGCAAATCCCCTTCCAGGCATGAAAGGAGTGCAAAAAAGTGACAGCAGATAAAGAACTTTGGCAGGAACCAACAAGCGGCGGGCTGGATGACCTGCTTGCCGATCCGTTCGGCGCGCGTGACGCCATGCTGCCGGAAGAAGGGCAGAAAACAGAGCCTGCTGCCGGAGCAAAACCGTCCCGCCTTGTGGATATGCTGCCGGAGGAAAACAGGCAAAAGGCATACGAACTCGCAAAACAAATTGACCCGGCCAATCACCAGGCCGTCATTTTATATGGCACGCAGGCGCAATCGAAGCTGCTGAATTTCTCGCATGCCATGCTTGACCAGGTCCAAAAAAAAGATATCGGGGAAATCGGCGATATATTAAATGACCTGATGAAAAAACTTGAGCAGGTGAATCCCGAAGAACTCGCCCCGGAAAAGAAAAACTTCTTTTCGCGCATGTTCGGAAAAATTTCCAATTCGGTGCAGGAACTGCTTTCAAAATACCAGAAAACGAGCGCGCAGATCGACCGCATCAGCGTAAAGCTCGACCTCTCGAAAAAGACATTGCTGAAAGATATCCAGCTGCTCGAACAGCTGTATGAAAAAAACAAAGATTATTTCCATGCACTTAATATTTATATTGCAGCCGGCGAACTGAAGCTTGAGGAACTGAACACAAAAACGATTCCTGAAATGAAGAAAAAAGCAGAAGCAACCGGCGACCAGATGGCCTTCCAGGAAGTCAACGACATGATCCAGTTTGCCGACCGGCTTGAAAAACGGCTGCACGACTTAAAATTAAGCCGGCAAATCACGATCCAGAGCGCGCCGCAAATCCGGCTGATCCAAAACACAAATCAGACGCTGGCTGAAAAAATCCAGTCTTCTATCATGACGGCCATCCCACTATGGAAAAACCAGATTGCGATTGCGCTGACGCTTATCCGCCAGCGCCATGCGGTCGAAGCGCAAAAACAGGTGTCCAAAACGACCAATGAACTTCTGCTGCGCAACGCCGAAATGCTGAAATCGAACACGATCGAAACGGCACAGGAAAATGAGCGCGGCCTTGTCGACATTGAAACGTTGAAAAAAACGCAGGAAAGCCTGATTTCAACGCTCGAAGAAACGCTGCGCATCCAGCAGGAAGGAAGAAGCCGGCGGTTCCAGGCCGAACAGGAACTGGCGACGATGGAAAACGAACTGAAACAAAAACTGATGAACCTGAAAGGGCCGGATGCCGGGGCGTCCTGACTGGGACGGGCAAAGCAGGACAAACCGGCCGGAAAGCCCGTTGCCGCTTTCAAAAAAAGATCCATCCGGAAAAGCGGCAGGAGCCTGAAAATAAACCGGCGCAACCGGAAACTTGCGCCGGTTTTTTCTTTCCGCTTATTAAATCCGGCATCTTTTTACTTCATCATGAGGAGGGATTTTGATGAAAAAGTGGTTCTCCCTGCCCTGCACGGCAGCAGCGCTTGCTGCAGGCGGGATCGGCTTTTACATGTCAGAGCGGGTGATGCATATCCGAAAAAAAGAGGACAGCCTTGTCATAAGCCGTGAAGTGGCAGCGAAAAGGCTGGATCTTAAAGCGTACGAAGCATTGCCGAAAGAAGAAGTGTTTATTCCGTCCCCATTCGGTTACAAACTCAAATCGGTTTTTGTAAAGCCGTTTCCCGAGTCGAAAAAATGGATGATTTTTTGCCATGGCGTAACGGAAAACAAAATGAATTCCGTTAAATATATGAACCTGTTCTTGAAACGGGGCTTTAACGCTGTCCTCTATGACCACCGCCGCCACGGGGAATCCGGGGGCAGTACAACGAGCTACGGATACTATGAAAAGCATGACTTAAAAGCGGTAGCGGATGAACTGATCCGGCGCGAAGGGGACGGCATCTTTTTCGGGATCCACGGCGAATCGATGGGCGCCGCCACGCTCCTACTGTATGCCGGCGAGCTTTGCGGCCGCGCCGATTTTTACATCGCCGACTGCCCGTTTTCCTCGTTCCGGGCGCAATTGATCCGGGAATTTACGCGGGAAACGCGGCTTCCCGGAAAATGTTTTTTTCCGCTTGCCGATTTTTTTGTCCGCATCCGTGACGGCTACTCGCTCCGCCGTGTGTCGCCGATTGATGTAGTCGGCCGGATCAAACAGCCGGTCCTCTTTATCCACAGCGCCAAGGACGACTACATTCCGCCCGCGATGACCAAAGCGCTGTATGAAAAGAAAAAAGGGCCGAAGCAGCTGTTTATTGCCGAAAACGGCGCCCACGCCCAGTCGCTCAACTTAAACCGCGAACAGTATGAACAGGCGATTGATGAATTTCTTGAAAAAATGGCGGCGCCCCGTAAGCTTTAATGCCATTTTTTTGCGAACGTCCGCCCATGTGGCTGAATATGGTATAGGAGCCTATCAAAACAGGGAGTGTCTATGATGGAAATCTATACCGTACAGCAAGGCGATACCCTTTGGCGGATTGCAAACCGCCTCGATGCCGATCTTGCCCAGCTTTTTTTGGCAAACGGGCTGACTGCATCATCCCCGCTCGTCCCCGGCCAGGCGCTTGCCGTTCCTGACCGGTTCTTTCAGTACATCGTCCAGGAAGGGGACCAGCTCGGCACGATTGCCGCACGCCTCGGCGTTCCGGCACAAGCGCTTATAAACGCCAACCAGCTCCGCAACCCCGCCTTGCTTTTTCCGGGGCAGGTGCTTTTTATCCCCTACCGGAACCATACGGTAACACAAGGTGAAACTTTATACAGCATTGCCCGTACTTACGGGACGGACATGGGGGCCATTATCCAGGCGAACCGGCTGCCCAGCACGGCTCTTTCCGCTGGCCAGGTGCTGCGTGTGCCCGCACCCGGCCGCCCTGTAAAAGAAGTCAATGCCTATACAACCAGGTTCGGCGCTGCGGGCACCGCCGAAGTTTACCAGCTCGGGCTGTATTTTACGTACTTGTCCCCTTTCCGCTATACATTCCGCGAAGACGGCAGCCTGACGTCGCTCAACGACCGCTCCGTCCTTCAGGCAGCGGAAGCAAACGGCGTCCTTCCACTTTTAATCCTGGCCAATTTCACTTCGGAAGGATTCAGCTCCGATCTGGCTGCCCGGCTGCTTCGCAATGAAACATTGCAGGAAACTTTGATCAGCAATCTTCTCGCCACGATGCGGCAAAAAGGGTACAGGGGCATCAATTTTGATTTTGAATACGTGTATCCGGAAGACCGCGACCGTTATACGGCGTTTCTCAGGCGCGTCGTCCGCCGGTTCCGCCCGGAAGGCCTGCTCGTCTCGACTGCGCTTGCGCCGAAAATTTCCGGCACGCAGCCGGGGCTGCTTTACGAAGCCCACGATTACGGCGCACACGGGGCGATCGTTGATTTTGTTATTTTGATGACGTATGAATGGGGATGGGCCGGCGGCAGGCCACGTGCCATCGCCCCGATTCCTGAAGTGAGGCGTGTCCTTGACTATGCCGTTACCGTCATTCCGCGGAATAAAATCATGATGGGGGCGCCGCTTTACGGGCGCGACTGGAGAATCCCTTGGCGCGCAGGCACAACGGCGCGCACGATCAGCCCGCAGGAAGCTGTTTCCCTGGCGGCACAGTACGGGGCTGACATCCGCTACCACCCGACCGACCAGGCGCCTTATTTCCGTTACACCGATGCATCAGGCCAGCAGCATGAAGTCTGGTTTGAAGACGCGCGCAGCATGCGGGCAAAAATCAATTTGCTGAACGAATACGGGCTGCGCGGAATCAGCTACTGGGTGCTCGGCAATCCGTTTCCCCAAAACTGGGTCGTGCAGCAGGCGCTCATTCAAGCAAGAAAACGGTAATCCACAAAAAACGGACGGATGCTGTTTCATGGAATGCTGCTTTTTGCCGCATTTCCCTGCATCGCCCGTACGAAAACAATCCGCCCGGCAGGTCTTTTCAGGCTTGCCGGTTTTTTTCATGCCTGCTCCACTTCCGTCACCGCGGAAAGTTTGATCGATATCCGCTCCCCTGTCTCCCCTGCCAGCTCCAGCTTTTTTTCAAGCGGCTGGAATTTTGTAATGGTACCGGTGGCTGTAAGAAAATCCCCCGCTTCAAAGAAACGGACCGTAACCGGCACGTGCAGCCGGCAGGCAGATACGAGCATGCGGTTCATCTCTTCAAGCTGCTGCTCATCGAGTTCGGGTTTTGCCTGTTTCTCCTGTTCTTTCTGCCATTTTAAAAGCGCCTGCTTATGCTCGGGCAAAAACATGCGTGACCCTTCCCAAAGTTTGTTGCCGCGCTGCAAGCGGACGCTCATTTGTAATGCCCTCCTATCTTTTTGGCACGTTCAAGCGCCTGACCGGCCTCAAGCAGCGACACGGCGCGGATGACGGCGCCGGAACCGTATTTCTGCTTGATACGGTCGACCGCATACCCGATCTTTCTTTCCCCCTCCCTGTTTTCAAACAGATCAAGCTGCCGGATAGTATCCCGCGACAGGCGCGACAGCCCGACGCTGATACGGCGGACCGGATTTTTGTCCCAAAACGAAAGAAACAGCCGGCATGCCGCCCGGTAAACGTCCATTGTCCCGTTTGTCGGCGCCGCAAGCGTCATCTGGCGGTGAAAGCCGGACGGATGTGCATCATCCGCCCCCTGGCAGCCGACCGAAACACAAGCGCCCATGACGCCTGAAGTACGCGCCCGGAAACAGACTTCCTCGCAAAGTTCAAGAAGGGCGACTTTGATTTCATGCTCAAAATCGGCGTAGTCGCGCGGCAGTGTCATCGCATGCCCGATCGCTTTCTGCCCGGCGTGCGATTCCCGCAAGACGGGCGACTCATCAATACCGTTTGCCGTCTCCCACAGCACCTGGCCGCCAATCCCCCACCGTTTTTTTAAAACGGCAAGCGGAAAGCAGGCAAGCGCGCCGATTGTATAAATGCCGAGCCGCTTCAGATGCTGCTCCATCCGGCTGCCGACACCGAACATCCTGCCAACCGGCAAAGGCCATAAATGCGTTTTGAGATGATGATGGTCCAGTTCAAAAATGCCGGTTTTGTTTTTCTTTGCAAAATGGTCGCACGCCATTTTCGCCAGCACTTTGTTTGGCCCGATCCCGCAGCGAGCATACACGCCGGTTTCTTCCATGATGTCCCGCTGGATTTGCGCGGCGATCTCGCGCGGCTCCCCGAACAGCCGCCTGCTGCCCGTTACATCCATGAACTGCTCGTCAACTGAATACGGTTCAACCATATCCGTATAGCGGGCAAGAATCGAAGAAATCTGCACCGATACATCGAGATAGCGCTGCATGCGCGGCCGGACGATGACGGCATCCGGGCAGAGCTGCTGCGCTTCCCACAGGCGGAGCGCATTCTTCACGCCGCGCTTTTTCGCGAGCGGGCAGGCAGCGAGCACCACCCCGGACCGGCGCGCCGGATCGCCCGATACAATTACGGGTTTATCCCTGTATGCCGGATGATCGGCTTTTTCCACACTTGCATAAAAAGACTGCATATCGACGAGAAAAATCACACGCTGGCTCATCTTTCAACCCCTCTTACCTTAGAAACTGAACAACCAACACGAACTATAGTTCTTATTCTATTCCTCATTATAAACGAATATACGTTCTTTCGCCAATTGTTTTTTCAGGCAGAGGGGCTATATTTTTCCAAAACGCGCATCACACCGGCTGCTATTTTTTAAAGAAAGCCCGTCGTCCGAGCCTTTCCACAAGCCCGGGGAAAAGCCCATGGATGGTGGCGGATGCATTCATCCATTTTGGCGCATTGATTTCACGCCGGTTTACAAGCATCGTATCTGTAACTTTTTCTGCAAGTTTTTCGGGATCCAGCATCCATTTTTCAATATTTTTCCGGTAAGTGCCGGACCGGTCGGCAATGTCGAAAAAACCGGTTGCAACCGGGCCGGGATGAACGGCTGTCACATAGACGCCGAACCGCGCCATTTCCATGCGGAGGCTGTCCGTAAAGCCGCGCACCGCAAACTTGCTCGCCGCATAGACGCTTGATTTCGGGGTCGCCATTTTGGCCGCCTGGGAAGCAATATTGATAATATGGCCGGCGCGGTTTTTTTGCATATGCGGGACAACCGCCTTGGTGCAGGCAATGAGCCCGATGACATTGACATCAAACATCCCCCTGACATCCTCCATGCGGATATCCTGCACTTCATCAAAAACGCCGAAACCGGCATTGTTCACGAGCACATCAATATGGCCGCAGCGGTTATAAATCGCTTCAAAAACAGCAGGAATTTTGCCGTGTTCCGCCACATCGCAGCGGACGGCCAGACACGAAACCGGGTAAACTGCTTCGATCTCCGCCTTGATTTTTTCAAGTTTGTCAAGGCTTCTGGCGAGCAGAACAAGGTTAGCCCCGTTTTTGGCGGCGGCAAAGGCGATTTTTTCCCCGAGGCCGCCGGAAGCACCGGTAATCACGACCGTTTTCTTCCGGATCCGTTTATTTGCCATGTTGCCATTTTCTCCCTTCTATCCTGAAAATTTGTGCTTGTCCATTTTTCCTCAGCTGGTGCCGTTTGCCGTGGCATGGATGCCTATTCTGAAAAATGGCGCCGGCTAATTTTCATGCTTACACCCGTCAGGCGTTCATTGCGGCATGCACGCCGGGCACGGATTTTTTATCTGAAAATTCGTGGAACCATCCTTGACAACTCCCCGATTTTTCTTCATAATAAGTAATACCATTTTGATAAGCGATCGGCTGTGACCAGGACCAGTAAGCCAGGTATGATGCAAGAGAGCGGGGTTCTCAGGCTGGAAGACTCCGCCATCCGCTGCCCGGTCGAACCTGCCTGTGAGCTGTTTGGCAAAACCAAACCGGATGAAAACCGTTAACCAAATGAGATGCAGGATGGATTCCTGCAATAAAGGTGGTACCGCGGAACATGCCCTTTCGTCCTTTACGGATGAAGGGGTTTTTTGCTTTGAAAGGAGGCATTTGCATGAAAATCTCATTTATTGGCGCCGGGTCCATGGCCGAAGCGATGATCAGCGGCATGCTTGAAAAAAGAATCGTAAAACCTGGGGACATCCGCGCCCATAACCGCACGAACAAAAAAAGGCTCCACACTTTGGAACAGAAATACGGCATCCAGGCTGCAGACGGCCTCAGCCAGCTTTTTGAAGGCCCGGACGCGGTCATCTTAGCTGTAAAACCGAAAGACGTCCCGGATGTGCTCGAATCGGTCCGGCCGCTCGTATCCCCGGACACGCTGCTGGTATCGGTAGCGGCCGGCATCACGATTCCGTTTATCGAAAACAAGATTGGCCGGCACATTCCTGTTGCGCGCGCGATGCCGAACACATCGGCGAAAGTCGGGCTGTCGGCAACCGGCATCGCCTTTAACGCCGCCGCGACAAAACAGCACCGGCACCGGGCGTTTGCCATTTTTTCGACAGTCGGCATGGCCATCGCGGTAAAAGAAGAACAGCTCGATGCCGTAACCGGGCTTTCGGGGAGCGGGCCGGCGTATATTTATTATATCGCCGAAGCGCTCCAGCAGTCAGCTGCAGAAATCGGGCTCGACGCACAAACGGCAAAACAATTCATCCTCCAGACGATCATCGGCGCAGCAGAAATGCTGAAAACTTCAGCACAACCGCCGGAAGCGCTCCGAAAAGCCGTCACAAGCCCGAACGGCACCACCGAAGCCGCGATCCGCGTCCTTGACGAACGCGAGGTCAAACAAGCTTTCATTGACTGTGTAAAAGCAGCAGCAAAGCGGGCAAATGAATTGTCGAACGCAGAAGAAGAAATCCCCGCAAGAGAATAACCGGCAGCAAAAAAAGCGGCAGGCAAGCCGCTTTTTTTGCTTTAAAAAACAGGCACTTCCATCAAATCATGGACAAGCAGGCTGTCGGGGAATAATGCTTGCGCTTCCTGCTCAAGCGCCGGCCAGTCTTCTTTTCCGTACCTGGCACTGATATGGGTGAGAAGCAGCCGTTTTGCCTCCGCCTGCTTTGCCGTTTGCGCCGCGTCCGCCGTCGTCGAGTGAAAATAATCATGCGCCATTTGCCCGCTCTCTTTGTTAAACGTTGCTTCGTGAATGAGAAGATCGGCATTGGCTGCGAGCCGGATTGCGGCCTCATTCGGCCTTGTATCGCCAAGGATGGCAATGATCTTTCCCTTTTTCGCCGGGCCAAGATAATCTTTTCCGCTGATCACGCGGCCGTCTTCCAATGTTACCGTCCGGCCTTCTTTCAGCAGCCGGTAAACAGGGCCCGGGCGGATCCCTTCTTTTTTCAATTGATCCGCATCCAGCGCGCCCGGTTTGTCTTTTTCGGCAATCCGGTAGCCGAAGCTTTCGATCCCGTGGTCAAGCCGCAGGGCACAAACCATAAAGCGGTCGTCTTCAAATACCGTCCCTTCTTCAATTTCGATGATCTCCAAAGGATATTTCAGATGGGTTTCGCTCACCTTCAGGGAAACTTCCACAAACGCTTTTGTGCCTTTCGGGCCGTAAACGGTAAGCGGACCGTTCCCGCCCTGGAACGACCGGCTCCCGAGAAACCCGGGAAGCCCGAAAATATGGTCGCCGTGCAAGTGGGTGATAAAAATTTTTTCTACTTTGCGCGGTTTGATGTTGGTGTGCAAAATCTGGTGTTGTGTTGCCTCCCCACAGTCAAAAAGCCAGATTGCATTTCGTTCCTCCAGCAATTTGAGCGCAATGGACGTGACGTTTCTTGCTTTGGCAGGCACACCCGCGCCGGTTCCTAAAAATAAAATTTCCAAATGATGTCCCCCCCTTTCCTGCCGGATCCCGGCCGCACATATAGAACTATCTTATCATAATTTTACGGAAAGGAAACTATTGCATATCATTTGCGTATTTGCCCGTGAAAGTCTAGAATATAGTGACAATGAAATGGAGCCGGAAAGCGGAAAAAACAAATGATTTTTCCCTGCCTTTGAAATGAAACGGCTACAACAAGGCAAACGATAACCGTATCAGGACACAAGCCGGCCTTAAATCGTGATTTTTTGAACAAAGAGAGGTAAGAAAGATGCAGACAACCGAGACACCGAAATCGTTATTTATGCTTTTTGGCGCAACAGGTGATCTGGCGAAGCGCAAGCTGTTTCCTTCCCTGTACAATTTATACCGGAAAGGCAGGCTGTCAGAGCATTTCGCCGTGATCGGCACGGCAAGAAGAGAATGGACGGATGAAATCTTCCGTGCGCATATCAAAGATTCCATTCTGAGCGCGAGAGAACATGCTGAACAGCTTGAAGCGTTTGCCGCCCATTTTTACTATCAGCCGCATGATGTGACAGACAGCAACTCATACATACAGTTGAAGCAATTGGCGGATGAACTGGATGAAAAGTACCAACTGGAAGGCAACCGCATCTTCTATTTGGCGATGGCCCCGGAATATTTCGGGACGATTTCGGACCATCTGAAAAGTGACGGGCTTACCGCTACAAACGGGTTTAAACGGCTTGTTATTGAAAAACCTTTCGGGCACAGCCTCGAATCAGCGAAACAGCTGAACAGCCAGATCCGGAAATCTTTTTCAGAAGACCAGATTTACCGAATCGACCATTATTTAGGCAAAGCGATGGTACAAAATATTGAGGTCATCCGGTTTGCCAATGCCCTGTTCGAGCCGCTTTGGAACAACCGTTATATTTCCAACATCCAGATTACATCAAGCGAGATGCTCGGCGTGGAAGAACGAGCGCGGTATTACGAAGCGAGCGGGGCGCTCAGGGATATGGTGCAAAACCATATGCTGCAAATGGTGGCGCTTCTTGCAATGGAACCGCCGATCAGCCTGACAACAAACGAGATCCGGAGCGAAAAAGTGCGGGTGCTGCGTGCCTTGCGCCCCATTGAAGGAAAAGATGTGCCGGCATACTTCGTGCGCGGCCAGTACGGCCCGGGCGAAATAGGCGGCAAGAAAGTCCCGGGTTACCGGGAAGAGCTGAATGTAGCGCCGGATTCCCGGACCGAAACGTTTGTCGCTGGGAAACTGATGATTGATAATTTCAGATGGGCGGGCGTGCCGTTTTACATCCGTACCGGCAAACGGATGGCGACAAAATCGACGAAAATTGTCGTGCAGTTTAAAGATATCCCGATGAATTTGTACTACAATACAAATCATGAACTGAATCCGAATCTGCTTGTCATCCATATCCAGCCGGAAGAAGGGATTTCGCTTCATCTGAACGCCAAAAAACCGGGCCAGCATATGGAAACCACCCCTGTGCAGCTCAGTTTTGCAAGCAGCAGCAAAAACGGCATCAATACGCCCGAAGCTTATGAAAAATTGATCCATGACTGCCTGATGGGCGACGCGACCAACTTTACCCATTGGGATGAAGTCGCCTTATCATGGAGCTTTGTCGATAATATTTCAAAAGTGTGGGAAAACAAGCCGATTTCATTCCCGAATTACAAATCCGGTTCGATGGGGCCGAAAGCAGCTGATGAACTGCTGGAAAAAGACGGCTTCTTCTGGTGGCCGGTCGAAGATCTGGAAGTCGGGAACTGCTGAACCTGTTAAAAAGGAACACGCGCAAGGCGTGTTCCTTTTTTATGGGGTGTGCCGGTAATTACTTGCGGGGATCCGGCGGCTTTCCCGCTTCTCTCCCGGTTTGGATAATCTGCTCCCCGAATTTCTCGCGGAGCCGGCTGATTGCCTCATACAGCGG
The DNA here is from genome assembly GCF_000290615.1 of Heyndrickxia coagulans DSM 1 = ATCC 7050. Lineage (GTDB taxonomy): Bacteria > Bacillota > Bacilli > Bacillales > Bacillaceae_C > Weizmannia > Weizmannia coagulans. Next base: position 2,955 of record NZ_ALAS01000093.1, on the reverse strand, counting down.
CTCTTTTTTGGCTGCGTCTTCATATGAAAACAGGCTCAGCTGCTCCGCTTCCGCCTTGCGGTCCGTTAAACCGGACGCGGTAATGCCCAAAAGGCGCACGGGCTGACCGTTCCAGTTCCGGATAAAAAGCGTGCGGGCGGCTTGAAATAACGCATCGCCGCTTTCAACCGGCCCTGCGCTTTTTTTGCTCCTCGTCACTGTTTTCCGGTCCGCGTAACGGATCATGATGCCGACATTGGTTGCCGCAACCTCCTTTTTTCTCATCCGTTCCGCCGTTTCATCCGCAAGCTTTTTCAATACGGCATCGATGCGGTGTTCCTCCTCCGTATCCTCGGGCAGCGTCACCATCCGCCCGACGCTTTTGGTGACGTTTATAGATTCGGGGTCAACAGGGCGCGGGTCTCTCCCGTTCGCCCTTTCTTTCAAACGGATGCCGCGGATGCCGAGGAGCTGCTTTAAAAGAAAATCATCCGCATGCGCCAGATCGCCGATGGTAAAAAGGCCGCGGGCGCTAAGCTTTTCCGCCGTTTTGCCGCCTACGCCGTGCATCTCGATCAACGGCTTCGGCCATAATAAACGGGGAATATCCCGCTTTCTTAAAATGGTGATGCCCATTGGTTTTTTCATATCCGACGCCGTTTTCGCCAAAAATTTATTCGGGGCGATCCCGATGCTTGACGGCAAATCGAGTTCCGCAAGAATTTGCTGCTGGATCGATTCAGCAATGGCAGGCGGCGTCCCCAGTTCCTCCAGGCCGGTAATGTCCACATAGCCTTCATCGATCGAAACCGGTTCGACCAAAGGCGAGTACGCGCGGAGAATCGAAAACATTTCGGCGGATGCTTTTTTATACAGTTCAAAACGGGGCGGCACGATTAAAAGATCCGGGCAGCGTTTTTTTGCTTCCCAGACCGGCATGGTCGTTTTTACGCCAAATTTTCTCGCTTCATAGCTGCACGTCACAATGATGCCCTTCCGTTCTTTCGGATTCCCGGCAACGGCCAGCGGCTTCCCTTTAAGCGCAGGGTTTTCCGCCATTTCAACCGAGGCGAAAAAACTGTTCATATCGACATGCAAAATGACACGACCGTTTTTCGGATAAAATGCTTTCATCTTCACCCACTCCGGCGCTTCACGAATTTTCGGCAGCTTCCTTCATATAAGCGGCAATGTCTGCAATCCCTTCAAGCGACGCCATAAACAAATCGGCATCCACAATGGTAATCAGCCTGTCCTTCAAACTTGCGACAGCCGTAAAATAATTTGTCCGCCCGTAGCCGGCAAGGCCGATCTGTTTTTTCTCTTCTTCCTGTATTTCCACAATATCGTTTGCCTCTTTGACGAGCAGGCCGACCGGAATGGCTTCCGTCCGGACGACGATCATGCGGGCGTCCTCTATGGAGGAAAGCGGTGTCTGGTAAAAACAGTGCGCGACGTCAATAATCGGGATCAGTTCATCCCTCACCTTCATGATGCCCCGTACAAATGCAGGCAGTTTCGGGACAGGATTGGCTGCTTGCGCTTTTTCAACAGAGATGACCGATCCGATATGAATGCCGTACTCCTCTTCCCCCGTTTTAAAAATGATATATTTATTGAGCGCTTCCAACTTATCGCTTCCTTTCTTAAAAAGGAAGCGGTTATCCCGCTTCCGCCTCAAATCCTGTTACTCCCCGCCGGCCACTTCCGCAATGGCAACCGCCATCTCAGCCAGTTTGACCAGTTCTTTAACCGGGATCCTTTCCTTTGTCGTATGGATTTCTTCATATCCTGTGCCGAGATTGACCGTCGGAATGTTAAAACCTGCAATGACGTTGGCATCGCTTCCGCCCCCGCTTTGCACCAGCTTGCTCTCGCGTCCGATTTTTGCCGCTGCTTTTTTGGCCACTTCCACCACCTGGTCGCCGTCTGAGAATTTAAATCCCGGGTACATGACCTTCACTTCGACTTCCGCTTTTCCGCCCATTTCAAGCGCCGTCTGTTCAAAAGCCGCTTTCATTTTGGCAACCTGCGCTTCCATTTTTTCCGGAACGAGCGAACGGGCTTCCGCCAGAATATCGACGCGGTCGCAGACGATATTGGTTGCCTGGCCGCCTTCAAAGCGCCCGATATTTGCGGTTGTTTCACTGTCAATGCGGCCGAGCGGCATTTTTGAGATCGCTTTTGCGGCAATGGTGATCGCGGAAATCCCTTTTTCCGGCGCGACACCGGCATGGGCGGTTTTGCCTAAAATGGTTGTTTTGATTTTGGCCTGCGTCGGGGCAGCCGTCACAATCGTGCCAACAGGGCCATCGCTGTCAAGCGCAAAACCGTATTTCGCTTTTAACAGCGAAGGATCGAGCGCGCGCGAACCGACAAGGCCGGACTCTTCGCCAACAGTGATGACAAACTGGATATCCCCATGGCGGATTTGGTCTTCTTTCAATACCCGGATCATTTCCAGCATAGCGGAAAGCCCGGCTTTGTCGTCAGATCCGAGGATTGTTGTACCGTCTGACCGGATCCAGCCGTCTTTGATGGACGGTTTGATGCCTTTCCCCGGAACGACTGTATCCATATGGGAAGTAAAATAAATCGGCGCCGCTTCAGGGACATTGCCTTTCAAAGTGCAGATCAGGTTGCCAAAGCCGTGCCCCGTTTTTGCTTTTGTATCATCCTCATATACTTCAAGGCCAAGGCCTTCAAATTTTTGTTTTAAAACCTTGCCAATTTCTTCTTCATGGCCGGTTTCCGAATCCACCTGGACCAGTTCCAAAAATTCTTTTACTAACCGTTCTTCATTTACCATGGAAAAACCTCCAATATGTATATGTACGTTAATAGTATAACGCGAATGATTTTACTTGTACAACCGGCGGCTTCAGGCTGTATGTGTCAAGTTTTTCTCGACAAGGTTTAAATATCGGGTATTCCAAGACACTCTTTTTGTACACTTTCGGCTACCGTGCTTCACTT
>NZ_ALAS01000092.1 GCF_000290615.1 Heyndrickxia coagulans DSM 1 = ATCC 7050 | reverse complement strand
ATGGGCATATATTTATCTGACAATATTATATTTCTGGTGGTGTTCTATTTGCATTGAAAGAAAAATTGTTAACATCGCAAAAAGCTCAATTTTATATATCTCTTGATAGAAAGGGGACATTCTAGTAAAATAGGCATTGTATTGGGAGGGTTATTTGTTCTCCGGCCGCCAAGCACAGGAGGAGCAAGTAACCTTTTCCTTTTCTAGTTTAAGAGCCGTCAGCTCTATTGACCATTATACCATGGCCAATAGAGCTGACGGCTCTTTTTTAAAATATCTCCCGCCAAAATAAATGTCAAAACCCCTTGCGATAGCGACATTAGGCATGGCTGCGAACAGCACGGATCAGTTGCCCTGCATTCAAGCCGTTCATCGGCAATGGGACATTTAAGCAAAATATTAGAGCTTTCATTTTAAGCCTGGCTCA
>NZ_ALAS01000091.1 GCF_000290615.1 Heyndrickxia coagulans DSM 1 = ATCC 7050 | reverse complement strand
TTTTTCGCTTGTGTTACCCATATCAGGACACATCCCTTCGTTAATATTATATTTCACTAAAGGGTGTCCATGAAACTATACTAGCATCATGTACCCGCGGCCCTGAACTTTTTTATTGCCGGGCTATACGTGATCTTTGCCATTTGGTATATCTTTCGTATCTTGAAAAAGAGTTTGTTTAAGGAAAAGACAAAAAAGGTGCAAATCCTAACTTTTTTGAAAATAGATGCCGTAATCTTTGTTTTACTGGGCGGCGTTATTTTGCTGGATAAATTCATGCCAAAAATCGGCCCGTCCTTTTCTTATCCGTGGTGGTTGCCGCTCGTTTTAGGTGTGGTGAGTTTAGGGGTTTACTATAGCTGGGAGAAAGCAGCAAAGTCCCGGGGGATATAGTTCTAGCGTGCAATAAATCTGTTGTTCAAAAGCCCGTGTGCGGTTTCGCCACGGGTTTTGCATGCGCCAGCTATGCTGCACGCAATTGCAAAAAAACAGCGGGGATCGTGAAAGGTTCTTCATCAGATTGATGAAAGACAAAACGGGCGGCCAGTATTCTCGAACTGTCCCTCATTGAATTGATGAAGGACAAAAAAACAAGGTTGCAACAGTGAACTGTCCTTCATTGGGTTGATGAAGGACAAAAAGGGCCTTCAAATTTCCCTCCGGGGTCAATTGATGATCTCATACACGTGCTCTTTTCTGTATACAATTGTATACGAATTGTCGAGAAAAAATTGATAACAAACAGAAATGATAGATAGTAGGAAAAGCAATCTTTGTGATATACTATTTGAAAAAGGAAGGAGGTAAAATGATGGATGAGATTTTGCAGCAAATTCTTCATGAATTGAGAGATTTAAAAAGTGATGTGTCCGGTTTAAAGAGCGATGTTTCCAGTTTGAAGAGTGATGTGTCCGGTTTAAAGAGCGATGTTTCCAGTTTGAAGAGTGATGTTTCCAGTTTGAAGAGTGATGTTTCCAGCTTAAAAGTAGGGCAGGAACGCATTGAAACGAAAGTAGACAACCTTGCTTTGGAACTGCGAAGCAATTTTAAATTCACAAACGATAAACTGGAAGAACATAAAAGCATTTTTACAGTTGTTTCAAATGAAATCAAAGGCATTAAGGGCGATATTGAGTTTCTTAGCGGGAAATCCGGCAAGCATGACACAGAAATTAACCATATTATGAATATGTTAAGAGGTTAATGTACATGCACCCAACCCGGGGGCTTTTTGTTTCTACAAGTAGGGCTTGCTGAACGAATCAAATTTGTCTTGTATCTGACCAAATTTGATTCGTTCAGCCAGCCCATAAATAGAGCACGGGGGGATGTAGTGAAAAAATTAACCGAAGAAAAATTTTTGCTCATTTTAAATGCTGATGCGAGAAGCCGGTTGCTGACATTTTCCGATCTGCGGAAATTTTTATGCGCATTGTTTGTTTATTCTTTGGTGATGATTGGAGTCGCATACAAAGTTGTAAATGGCGGAAATATCGGATGGGAAAACTTGTCTCCTTTTTGGCAACGGGTATTTCGCCTTGAAATCCTGTTGTTTATCGTGCATGTACTTTCAATCCTTTTATCTATTCCGAGCCGTCCTTTCAGCTGGAGGTTCTCAAGTATTGCCGCCGTTATTTTTATGTACAAGGCTGCGTTTGACGCATTTGTTGCATTTATGATGTTAGCAAAAGACAAGCATATTGATGATGTTTACGTCTGGACGACGCTGTACAGTATAGCGGCTTGTGTGCTTTTTCATCTTTTCTTTCTTTATTTTTGGATCAGAAAAAGGATCCATCTGCAGGAGATCGGCAATCTAGAGGTAAAAACGTACAACAAGGAAATAAGCGCTTCTATTATCGGATTTTTTGTCGTTTTGTCTTCCATTCAGTTAAACAAAGTGCCGATCGGTTACGGCCGGCATAAAAGGAATCTAGCATCCTTCATTGCAACTGTAAACGGGTTGGAAAAGCCGGTGCACATATAAAAGGAGCAGCTCTTTCCGCTCCCTTGTTACACCTGTCCCAGCCCCTGCTTGAGCGTTTCCAGCATCATTTTTTGTTCCTGTGTATCCGCATGGTTCCAAATGACTTCAAAGAGGACGCCGAGCCCCGGGAGCATTTTTTCTTCGCCCCTTTGAATGGCATCGACAATCGTATCTTTTAACTGATCCTGCGTGTCATCTTTTACATTGTGAATGACTGCTTTCCGCAAGTCCAAATCCATTTCGGTTCAGCTCCTTTGATCGTTTCACTGCTAGCATTTCACATGGCCACTATTTTTATGTATACTATTCCAAGGAAAACTTAACGAAAAGGGAGCAAACACGTTGAAATACATACAATCCTTGCAAAATCCGCAAGTAAAGCATTGGAAAAAACTCGCCGCGAAAAAAGAACGCGAAAAAACATTTACTTATTTGCTGGAAGGGTTCCATCTTGTCGAAGAAGCGCTGAAAGAGGAAGTGGTGGCAGAAATCATCGTTGAAGAAGGCGTAGACCTGCCAAACCGCTGGAATACGGAAGGGGTGCCGGTGATAACTGTCACGCATGAAATCAGCAAAACACTTGCCGATACAGAAACGACGCAAGGCATTTTTGCCGTGTGCCGGATGAAAAAACAGCCGTCCAAAATCATCGGCAGGCGTTATCTTTTAATTGATGCCGTGCAGGATCCTGGCAATACCGGCACGATGATCCGGACGGCGGACGCAGCCGGGTTTGATGCCGTTATTTTCGGCAAGGGCACGGCGGATCCGTACAGCCCGAAAGTGTTGCGTGCGGCACAAGGAAGCCATCTCCACGTCGGGCTTTTAAAAGGCGATTTAAACATGTGGATTGAAAAACTGAACGAAGCGGCAGTGCCGGTTTACGGAACAGCGCTTGAAAACGGCGTAACTTTTCGCGATGTAAATCCAGGCGATGCCTTTGCGATCCTTGTCGGCAATGAAGGAAGCGGCGTACACCCCGGCTTGCTTGCGCAAACGGAACAAAACCTGTCCATCCCGATTTTCGGCAAAAGTGAGTCGCTGAATGTTGCGGTGGCAGCCGGCATTTTAATGTATGACTTTGCAATGCGGGCGTAACCTTTGGCGGAAATAATGGATGCCACCTTTGCTGCCCCGTGTTTGAGGCAGAAAAGCAGGCCTTATCCATGCGGTGAACGCGGCACCAGAAGAAGATGAAAAACAGCCGGCACCATTTTTCAGGATAGGCGCCAAAAGGCAATCGAGGCAGACGATTTTTCATGAGGGCGGCTGCGTTGTTTGGCCAGGATAAACAGGGAAAACCGCGTGGCCAAAGCGTCCATTTATTGCGGAAAACGAGAAATATTCCGTGCCAAAACGGCCGGGCCCATGCCTATTTTCACTTTCCGTTTGAAATTGCGGGCATTTCCCGCTATAATAAAAAATAACTGAAAAATGATAAAAACCATGACAGGGAAAAGTAGCTTGATCTTCGCCATGCAGGGAGAAAATGCCGTAGACTGGAAGCATTTTTATGGGGAAATGAAGCGAAGTTCACCCCTCGAGTTGCCGCTTGGACCATTGCTTGCAATGTAAAGGCGGGACGGTTAAAAGCCGTTATTGAAATGAAGCGAACATAATTTAGTTATGTTAACTAGGGTGGTACCGCGAACCATTAGCCTCGTCCCTTTTCCAGGGCGGGGCTTTTTTAACGCCCAAAACCTAAAGGAGGTACAAAAAATGGAAGAAACGTTGAAAGCACTGCAAACCGAAGCGCTTGCCAAAATTGAAGCGGCTGCTGATTTAAAAACGCTGAACGGGATCCGTGTCGCCTATCTCGGCAAAAAAGGCCCGATTACGGAAGTTTTGCGCGGCATGGGGAAGCTGCCAGCGGAAGAACGGCCGAAAATGGGCGCGCTCGCCAATGAAGTGCGTGCCGCCATTCAAGCAGGTATTGAAAAGAAACAGGCGGCATTGGAAGCAGAAGCCGTCGAGAGGCAACTGGCATCCGAAAAAATTGATGTCACGCTGCCGGGCCGCCCGGTAAAAGCAGGCAGCCACCATCCGCTTACAAAAGTCATTGAGGAAATCGAAGACTTGTTTATCGGGATGGGCTATACCATTGCCGAGGGGCCGGAAGTGGAAACCGATTACTACAATTTTGAAGCGCTGAACCTGCCGAAAGGGCACCCGGCACGCGATATGCAGGATACCTTTTACATAACCGATGAAATGCTGCTTAGGACCCATACTTCACCGAACCAGGCGCGGACAATGGAAAAGCATCACGGCAAAGGGCCGGTCAAAATCATCTGCCCGGGGAAAGTGTACCGCCGCGACAATGATGATGCGACACATTCCCACCAGTTTATGCAAATTGAAGGGCTGGTTGTTGACGAAAACATCACGATGGCCGATTTAAAAGGGACGTTGGAAGTATTTGCGAAAAAATTATTCGGCGAAGACCGCGAAATCCGGCTGCGCCCGAGCTTTTTCCCGTTCACCGAACCGAGTGTTGAAATGGATATTTCATGCAAGATGTGCGGCGGGCACGGTTGCCATGTATGCAAAGGCACCGGCTGGATTGAAATTTTGGGCGCCGGCATGGTCCACCCGCGCGTATTACGGATGTCCGGCTTTGATCCGGAAAAATATACCGGTTTTGCATTCGGCATGGGGCCGGAGCGGATTGCGATGCTGAAATACGGCGTTGATGACATCCGCCACTTTTATACAAATGACATTCGTTTTTTACGGCAGTTTTCCGTACAAGAATAAGGAGGGTCAAACATGTTTGTTTCATATAAATGGCTGCAGGAATATGTGGATTTGGACGGCATTTCGCCGGAAGAATTGGCTGAAAAAATTACGCGGACCGGCATTGAAGTCGAAAGCGTGGCATTTAAGGGGGAAGGCATTAAAAATGTCGTTGTCGGGCATGTATTGGAAAAAGAAAAGCATCCGAACGCCGATAAATTAAACAAATGCCTGGTCGATATCGGGGAAGGCGAGCCTGTCCAGATTATTTGCGGCGCGCCAAACGTCGATAAAGGGCAGAAAGTTGCTGTTGCCAAACCGGGCGCCTGGCTGCCGGGGCATGTGAAAATCAAACGTTCGAAACTGCGCGGCGAGGAGTCGAACGGGATGATCTGCTCGCTGCAGGAACTCGGTGTTGAAAGCAAGCTCGTCCCAAAAGAGTACGCAAACGGCATTTATGTGTTCCCGGATGATGTGGAAGCGGGGCAGGATGTGCTGCCGCTTTTAGGATTGGATGACACCATTATCGAACTGGGCCTCACCCCGAACCGGGCGGACTGCATGAGCATGCTCGGCGTTGCCTACGAAGTGGCGGCGATACTCGGGAAAGATGTGAAATTGCCGGAAACAAAAGTGCAGGAAGCAGCCGATAAAGCTGCTGATGCCATTTCGGTCCGTGTCGATGCAAAAGAAGCGGCGCCGCTTTACACATTAAAAGTCATCCGCAATGTGAAAATCGGCCCGTCCCCACTCTGGATGCAGGCACGGCTCATGGCAGAAGGAATCCGCCCGCACAACAATGTGGTCGACATTACGAACTATATTTTGCTCGAATACGGCCAGCCGCTGCATGCGTTTGACTATGACAAGCTCGGTTCCAAAGAAATTGTCGTCCGCATGGCGCATGAAGGGGAAAAGATGGTGACGCTCGATGGCCAGGAGCGCACGTTAAAAGACGTCCATCTTGTCATTACGAGCGGCACTGAACCTGTCGCAATGGCCGGTGTCATGGGCGGCGCCAATTCAGAAGTAACCGAAACGACGGCAAACGTGCTTTTGGAATCCGCCTATTTTGATGCCGGAACGATCCGCGCGGCTTCAAAAGACCACAGCCTGCGCAGCGAGGCAAGCAGCCGCTATGAAAAAGGGGTTGATCCGAACCGCGTCCTGCCTGCATCAGAACGGGCCGCCATGCTGATCAGCAAATATGCGGGCGGGGAAGTGCTCGCCGGGACGGTTGCCGAAAACCATTTGCATATTGAGCCGGCTGTTGTCACCATTACGCTAGAAAAAATCAACCGTGTGCTTGGAACGCAAATTTCAGCGGAAGAAGTGCTCCGTATTTTCAAACGCCTCCGGTTTGAAGCATCATGGGAAGACGGCCGTTTTACCGTTATTGTGCCGACCCGCCGCGGCGATATTACGATTGAGGAAGATCTGATTGAAGAAGTGGCGCGCCTGTACGGCTATGACCTGCTGCCAAAGACATTGCCGGCGGGCAGGGGAACGCGAGGCGGCTTGAACGCCATCCAGCAAAAACGCCGCGCCACGAAACGTTTCCTTGAAGGAGCGGGGCTGTACCAGGCAATTACGTATTCTTTAACAAGCGAAGAAAAAGCACACCAGTATGCGCTTGAAAAACGCGAACCGGTCCGCGTCGCCATGCCGATGAGCGAAGAACGCAGTGTGCTGCGCTTAAGCCTTTTGCCGCATCTTTTGGAATCTGTCGCGTATAATGTCGCGCGTAAAAACGAGTCGGTTGCATTGTATGAAGTCGGCAATGTCTTTTTAAAAAAGGCGGACGGGGCACAGCCGGAAGAGCAGGAACACCTCGCCGGCGCCATCACCGGGCTTTGGGTTGCCAACTTGTGGCAAGGAGAAAAGAAAGCAGTTGATTTCTTTGTGGCAAAAGGGATTTTGGAAGGCCTGTTTGAAAAATTCGGGGTCTCAGGCGCTGTTTCCTACCGCGCGGCCGCATTTAACGGGCTGCATCCGGGAAGGACAGCCGAAATTTTGCTGGACGGGGAAGCAATTGGTTTTGTCGGCCAGGTGCATCCGAACGTGCAAAAAGAACTCGATATCAAAGAAACATACGTGTTCGAACTGAAACTGGAGCCGGTGTACGATTACCCGGCCGAACCGGTCCAATACCGGCCGATCCCGCGCTTCCCGGCCATCACCCGCGATATTGCGCTTGTTGTCGACCGCGATGTGGAAGCAGCCCGGCTGCAGGCAATCATCCGGGAGGCCGGCGGAACCCTTTTGAAATCCGTTTCGATTTTTGATTTATATGAAGGCGGGCATATGGAACCCGGCAAAAAATCAATTGCCTTCTCGCTTACTTACTTCGATCCGGAACGTACATTAACGGATGAAGAAGTCGTCGCCCGGCATGAAAAAGTGCTGGATGCGGTAAAAGAAAAAGCAGGCGCGGTGTTGAGAGGATAAGGGAATGGAAAAAGGGGGAATCGCGGGATTCCTCCTTTTTCCATTTAACCGTCATTGTTTTTTATCCGGAAAATCAATTGATGATCATGAATGAAGCAGGATGAAAGCAAAAATGCAATGCAAGTGCTGATTGCCGACGCCGCCCAAAAACTGTTTAACCCGAGGACAGGCAGAAAGAGGGCAGTGAGTGCGGTTTTGAAAAAAAGATCCGAAAAATTGGAGAGCAAAAACAGCTTCATTTTCGCGTACCCTCTTAGAATGCTTTCATTCACGTTTTTTAGCGCGGAAAATAAAATCATGATGCAGCTGTATTTTAGATAGGAGGTGCCAAAGCCGGCAGCATCAGGATATTTTTTTGCATCCAAAAAGATGGATAAGATTTGCTTATCAAACACGAAATCCGCGAGTGTCAGAAAAAGAACGTAAACCGTGGCAAACCGGATGCAAAACCGGTATCCTTCCAAAATCCTGCCAAACTGTTTCGCGCCGCTGTTGGCCGCTGTAAAAATGGTCAGTGTCTGGCAAAAACCGATCATGATGAGCATAAAAAAAGTGAGGATTTTATTCACCGCAATATACCCGCTGATGATTTCGCTGCCATAGGGATTAACGAATATTTGCAATCATAGTGCAGATAAAGTGACCGCTAAAGCTGCTGTGACAATAAATTTAAAATATTGGGAATGGAAAAGAGGAGAAATCCCTTTTTTACGGGAAACGCTGTAAAGTTCACAACAGGAGAATTTGCCCGGCTGTGCAGAGTGAATAAGAAAACTTTATATGATTACGATGAAACCGGCTTATTAAAACCGGCAGTCCAGGATGGGAATGGTTACCGGTATTATACGGAAGAACAAATCGATCAGCTGAGCAAAATCAAAGTCTTGCAGTCTGTCGGTCTGTCATTGGCTGAAATAAAAAAGCAGTTCCATCAGGAAGATGTAGCGGAAAGCATCCGGACGCTCGCTAACCAGAAAAATGCGATCACAAACAAAATTCATGATTTGGAGCAGTTAGCGCAAACATTGGGCCGGAAGCTGGCTGAACTTGAACGTTTTCAAAAGATGGGGAGCCTGAAGGTCTTTATCGAAACTTGTTTGGAAGAATACTTGATTATTCGTGAACAGTCCGGGCCGTTTGTTGTCAATTACATGCTGGAAGGATACCATGCAGGTGTCATCATCAGCGGGATGAAACAACCTGCATCGGAAAAGAAAACGTGGAAATACCGGAAGACGGATGACCGGAAAGATGCCAACTTTTTGAAAAAAGCAGGCAAGTTTGCCGGGCTTTATTTTCTTGCGGAAGATCAAAAAATCAATGAGGCTACAGAAAAAGCTTACGGCTTGATCTGCAAAGAAACGGAAACGGCGGGCAACGAGATTTACCTTGAAGATGTTGCCAATGATTTTCTTTTGTTTCCGGACGGGAAAATATTATTTAAAATAAGTGCCATGGCAAAGTGAGTTCTGGCTTTTTTCCCAAAAAAGGAGCCAGCTTTGGCCGGCTCCTGTCGGAACGGGCTTCAGCTGATTCCCGCAATCCTTTTCGCTTTTTCCGTATTGGCGAAATGCAGTTTGACAAAATGCGGCAGCGCGGCCATGCCTTTTTCCTTGATGAGCCGCGCGGCAGCCTGGTCCACCTGTGCGCCGGCGCCCTTTGGCAAAACAAAGCCGGCTTTTTTGCTTAATTTTTCTAACTCCCGGACAAAAGCATAGCGTGCGAGAATGGAAGCGGCTGCAACCGCAAGATGGACGCTTTCCCCTTTTGTGCTGAAATAGACGCCGTCGCGCATGACGATTTTTTCGTTTTGCAAATACCGGTAATACGTGGATGCTTCCGCGAACTGATCAATTAAAATTGCATCCGGTTTTGCCGGCGCAATTTTTTGGGCGGTATTGTACAAAGCCCGGTTATGGAGCAATGCTTTCATTTTTCCTTGCGACATGCCCGATTGTTGGAGCCGGTTGTATTTTTCGTTCGGCAAAATGAGCAGGCTGTACGGAATAAAGGTGAGAAGCTCTTTCGCTATTCCGGCAATCTGGCTGTCTGTTAATCCTTTTGAATCTTTTACGCCCAGTTCTTTTAAAAGCGGGAGCTGCCCCTTTTCGACGTAACAGCTGACAACCGTAATCGGCCCGAAAAAGTCGCCTGTCCCGACTTCATCTGACCCAATGACGGAAAGCTGCCCGATATTAGGAGGCAGCGGGTTGCCGGAAGATTTTGCGCGCCGGGCGGCATCCGGCTTCTTTTCCGGCGGCTGTCCCCATTTTGACGCTTCCGTTTCTGCGGTCGGCCCTTGAAATAAAACTTTTCCGGACTTATAGCCGGTAATGGAGCAGCCCGGTATTTTTGCGGCAAAAACGGCGCCGGGCGGAACTTTCCCCGTCAGGCTGTTCTGGTAAGATTGTTTCATTTTTTGCATGGTTGAAGCAGAAACGAGAATGACAGTGTTTTGCATTTTGATTCCTCCGGCAGTTTCAGGATCTCCGTGAATTTGTTCGACATTGTTAGACAAAGGCTTTTCCGCCATGCTATGATAGAGAATAGGATTCTTACAAATGGGGAGGCAGGCAACATTGGAAAAAACCCGAATTACAGTTGGCATATACGGACAGCAATATACCATAATCGGAACGGATCCGGCAAGCCATATTCGCCTGGTTGCCTCGATGGTTGATGAAAGAATGCGGGAAATCAGCGCGAAGAATCCTTCATTAGATACCGGCAAAGTGGCTGTGCTGACAGCCGTAAATGCTGTCCATGATTATATAAAGCTGAAAGAGCAGTATGAGCTGCTTGAACAGCACTATTTACAATTGCTGAAAAAGGATGAAGATGAAAATGGTTAATATGGCCATCATCATTTTGCTTGTGCTTGGATTCCTGAACGGGAAGCGGAAAGGATTTATATTGCAGGCTGTCCATATTACAGGGTTTGTAATTGCCTCCGCAGTTGCGTACATATTGTATGATGACCTGGCGGAAAAATTGAAGCTGATGATTCCGTATCCTTCTTTTAACAGAGACAGCTCATTTGCCCTTCTGATGCACGAAGGCAATATGGAAACGGCCTTTTACCGGATTATTGCGTTTGCCATCCTTTTCTTTGCTGTCAGGATTATTCTGAATATTGTTGGGTCATCCCTTACTTTTTTGGCCCAGCTCCCGGTCCTCAAACAAGTCAATGGATGGGCGGGCGGCATCCTCGGGTTTGCCGAGCTGTACCTGATCCTTTTTATCGTTTTATATATCGGATCTTTGCTGCCGGTGGATGAGATCCAGTCCGCGCTCAAGGGATCCGCAGTCGCAGAAGGCATGATTAAAAATACACCTTATATTTCAGCTCTTGTGGCGTCATGGTGGGTGAAATAGAAACCCGGCCGTCACGTTTACCATTTGCAAAACGGGTTGGAAACGGGTTTTTCAAAACAGCACTTCTCGCGGCGGGGGGAGTGTTTCTTTATGGACGGGGCCGGGATGCCGGGCTCGGATCCAAGCACTCCCCATGCTTCCAGGAAAAAAGGCGCGGCCATTGGAAGGGCGCTTTTTAATCACCGTGGCGGGTAAACGGTAAAAACCCGATCCTTCACTTAATAAGTTAAAAAAAGGGGGCAGGCGAATGCGGACGAATAAACGCAGTGTCATCCGGCTGCTGGAACAAATTGCGGTGTACTTGGAATTGAAAGGGGAAAACCATTTTAAAATCGCGGCTTACCGCAGGGCTGCATCCGCATTGGAAGCGGACGGGCGCGACTTGTCGGAAATCAGCCGTTTTACGGATATCCCGAATATCGGAAAAACAACCGCTTCCGTCATCGAAGAGTTCGTGGAAACAGGGCGGTCCACCCTGCTTGAACAATTAAAAGACGAAGTCCCAAAAGGGCTGGTTCCGCTCATGCAGATACAGGGCCTCGGTGCCAGAAAAATATCAAGGCTTTACAGGGAGCTCGGCATTACAGATGCGGATTCTTTACGAAAGGCTTGTGAAGAAGGAAAAGTTGAAAGGTTAAAAGGGTTTGGAAAAACGACGCAGTCCAATATTTTGCACGCGCTTGACCAGCTTTCAGGGAAACCGGCCTATACCATCGGCCGGCTGCTGCCGGTTCTTCTGCTGATCGAAGAAACGCTGTCCGGAAACAGGAAAATAGAAACCTATTCGCGCGCTGGCAGCATCCGCCGGTTTGAAGAAAGAATAGAAGAGCTCGATTATGTCATCTCCACATTCGATCCAAAATCGGTTGCGGAGGACATTCTTCAAATGAACGAAGTCGTGGAAGCTGTTTCGATCCGGAGTTTAAAAGTGACGGCTAAATTAAAAGGGGAAGCCGGCTTGCGGATCAACTTCCGGATCGCAAAGCCTGACCTGTATGCGCTGGCGCTTTTTCTTTCAACAGGGCCGGAGCCGCATCTGGAAAAAATGCAGCAGATTGCCGGCCTTCATGGCGAACGGCTGACAAAATCCGGCGTCAAAATCCTGAAGACGGGCGAATTGCTCCGTTTTCCGAGCGAGGCTTCGTTCTATCATCATTATGGGCTGCCTTACATCCCCCCGGAAATCCGCGCTGACGGCAGCGAAGTGGAAACCTATAAGGGGACGCCTTTTGTCCAGTTTGATGATATAAAGGGCGACCTGCACATGCACACTGTCTGGTCGGACGGGAAAGATTCGCTTGAAGACATGGTCAATGCATGCAGAAAAAGAGGGTACGAATATATCGCGATCACGGACCATTCCAAATATTTAAAAGTGGCCGGCGGGCTTTCACGTGAACGTTTGATCAGGCAAATGAATGAAATCCGCCGGTTAAATGAGAAATATCCGGATATCCTGATTTTATCCGGCATTGAGATGGACATTTTGCCGGATGGGACTTTGGATTTTGATGATGATGTGCTGTCAGGCCTAGATTTCGTCATTGCTTCCATCCATTCGGGTTTTGGGAACAGCCGCGCGCAGATCATGAAACGGCTGCACAGCGCTTTATTCAACCCGCATGTGGACATGATTGCCCATCCGACCGGAAGATTAATCGGCAAAAGGCAGGGGTACGATGTTGATTTGGACCTGCTCTTCCAATGGGCAAAAGAAACCGGCACGATCCTTGAATTAAGCGGCGATCCCGCCCGATTGGACCTGTCCGCGGCCCGTGCACGAGAAGCGCAGGCGGCCGGTGTGAAAATCGCGATTAACACCGATGCACACGCAACCGCGGAACTGGGCAATATCGCTTTCGGTGTCGGGACCGCGAGAAAAGGCTGGATTGAAAGGAAAAATGTGGTCAATACGTATACGAAAGAACAACTCCTTGATTTTTTAAAACAGAAACATCAGCACTGACCCATTCCCGTTCTGCAATGAAAAGAGGGCAGTTTTCCGAAACGCTGGAATCCGGAATGCATGGAGGACGAATAGATGCAACATAAAATCATCAAAACACTCGAGTTTGATAAAATTAAAAATCTGCTGCTTGCGCACGCTTCTTCACCGCTTGGGGCCGAAAAAATTGAAGCCCTTTTCCCCTCCTCTTCCTACGAAGAAGTGGTCCGGATGCAGGAAGAGACGGATGAAGCGGCACAAGTACTGCGTTTAAAAGGGCATGTGCCGCTTTCAGGCATTTATGACATCCGCCGCCACCTGAAAAGAGCGGCGATCGGCGGCAGGCTGAACCCGCAGGAACTGGTGCAGATTGCGAGCACCATCCATGTCAGCCGGACGATGAAACGGTTTATTGAAGGAATCGCGGAAGAAGAAACAGCACTGCCGATCTTAACCTTAACAAGTATGGCGGACAGAATTGCGGTCCTTACTCCGCTTGAACATGACATCCGGAATGCGGTGGATGAAAACGGGGAAATACTGGACACTGCAAGCGAAACGCTGCGCCAAATCCGCCACGGGCTGCGCGGCACGGAACGGCGCATCCGTGAAAAACTGGAAGGCTATATTCGCGGCAAAAATGCGGCGAAAATGCTGTCGGATGCGATTATTACGATCCGGAATGATCGCTATGTCATCCCGGTAAAACAGGAATACCGGGCAAATTACGGGGGAATCGTCCATGACCAGTCTTCTTCCGGGCAGACTTTGTTCATTGAGCCGCAATCGGTCGTGGACTTGAATAACCAGCTGCGTGAATGGCATTTAAAAGAACAGCAGGAGATTGAAAGGATTTTAAGCGAATTGTCCGCCGCAGTGGCAGCAGCCGGCGGGGAGCTTAACACTATCGTCGAAATTCTCGCCGATTTTGACTTTATGTTTGCCAAAGCTTTATACGGCCGGTCCATTAAAGGTTCGAAACCGGTGATCAACAACCACGGCGCCATCCGTATGTTCAAAGCGCGCCATCCGCTGCTTCCGGCTGATAAAGTGGTGCCGAATGATATTACGCTCGGGCAGGATTATACGACAATTGTAATAACCGGCCCGAATACAGGCGGAAAAACGATTACGCTGAAGACAATCGGGCTGTGCACGCTCATGGCGCAGGCCGGGCTGCAAATTCCCGCCTTGGACGGTTCGGAAATGGCTGTTTTTAAAGAAGTATTTGCCGATATCGGTGATGAACAGTCGATTGAGCAAAGCCTTAGCACCTTCTCCTCCCATATGACAAATATCGTTGAAATCCTGAAACGGGTCGACGATCAGTCGCTCGTCCTGTTTGATGAGCTCGGCGCCGGCACCGACCCGCAGGAAGGGGCTGCCCTTGCGATTTCAATTTTGGACGAAGTGTACAAAAGGGGGGCCCGCGTTGTCGCCACCACCCACTACCCGGAACTGAAGGCATACGCCTACAACCGCGAAGGTGTCGTCAATGCAAGCGTCGAGTTTGATGTGGAAACATTAAGCCCGACATACCGGCTTTTAATCGGCGTTCCCGGCCGGAGCAATGCGTTTGAAATCTCAAGGCGCCTCGGGCTCTCCCCGTCCGTCATTGCACACGCCCAATCATTAATCGGCGCGGACACGAACGAGGTCGAAAATATGATTGCCGCGCTCGAATCGGCGAGGCGCGAGGCGGAAAAAGAACGGCAGGAAGCGCAGAAACTGTTGGAGGATGCCGAGAGGCTGCACCATGATTTGCAAAAACAAATGAGACAGTTTTATGCCCGCCGCGATGAGCTGTATGGAAAAGCGGAGAAAAAAGCAGCAAAAGTGGTGGAAGAGGCAAAGGAAAAAGCGGAAGAGATTATCCGCGATTTGCGGAAAATGCAGCTTGAATCCAAAGCCAATGTGAAAGAACATGAACTGATTGATGCAAGAAAACAGCTGGAGGAACTGGCGCCGAAACTGGACCGCAAACCGGCGGCAAAGGCAAAGAAACAGCATGTCTACCAGCCGGGCGACGAAGTCAAAGTGCTCAGTTTCAACCAGAAAGGCACGCTGCTTGAACAAACGGCAGGCGGCGAGTGGCTCGTGCAAATGGGCATTTTGAAAATGAAAGTAAAAGAATCCGACATGGAATATATCCGGCCGCCGCAACAAAAACAGCCGGAGAAGCACCTGGCAACGGTCAGGGGGCGCGATTCCCATGTCAGCCTGGAACTCGACTTGCGCGGGGAGCGTTATGAAGATGCACTCTTAAAAGTTGAAAAATATATTGATGATGCGCTTTTAGCCGGGTATCCGCGCGTTTCGATCATCCACGGGAAAGGAACAGGGGCGCTCCGGAACGGGGTACAGGAATTTTTGAAACATCACCGCGCCGTAAAACGCATCCGCCTTGGGGAACCGGGCGAAGGCGGCAGCGGCGTCACGATTGTAGAATTCAAGTAATCTTCAAGGGCAAGGGGGAGGGCCTTTTGTTTCTCGAAAAGCTGGCAAAGGTTTTGCTTGTTTGCTGTGCTGTTTTTGCATTGTTTGGCGTCATTTATTTGTTTGTTGCAGATTAGCCCGTAACAAGGAGAAGGAGCGCATCCTTCTCCTGTTTCGGCTGCAAACAATTGTCAGCGGTTTCAATTTTCGTTATAATAAAATAAGTCAATAAAAAAATACAAAAATGGAGTTGATGCAAATGACAGACAGGCCATGGCTGTCCCAATATCCGCCGGAAATACCCGGTTCTCTTACGTATCCGCGAAAACCGGTTTGTGCATTTTTAACCGAAGCAGCTGAGCAGTATCCTGACAAAAAAGCGCTCCATTTTATGGGGAAAGAAATGACATACCGTGAAGTGTACGAAGCTGCGCTCAAATTTGCCGGGTATTTAAAAAAACTCGGAGTGGAAAAAGGCGACAGGGTTGCCGTGCTGCTCCCGAATTCCCCGCAGGCCGTCATCGGGTTTTACGGCATCCTTTACACGGGCGGGATAGCCGTCATGGCGAATCCGCTGTATACGGAAAGGGAACTGGAATACCAGCTGAAAGACTCCGGCGCGAAGGCCATCCTGACGGTTGATTTCCTGTATCCGGCAGTGGCAAAAGTGTTTGAGAAAACCGATCTCGAACATATTATTGTAACCGCTATCAGCGATTATTTGCCTTTTCCCAAAAACGTCATCTACCCGTTTATGCAGAAAAAGCAAACGGGCGTCACAGTACGGGTTCAGCACGGCGGGCACCATCACTTGCTAAAGAACATCATGAAGGAAGAAATTCCGGAACCGCTTGACACGCCGTTCGATATCGAAGAGGACCTTGCGATTCTCCAGTACACCGGCGGCACAACCGGCGTGCCAAAAGGGGTTATGCTGACGCATCTGAATTTGATTGCAAACGCGACGATGTGCGATGCCTGGATGTACAGGACCAAAAAAGGAGAAGAAGTGGTGCTCGGCATGCTTCCGTTTTTCCACGTGTATGGCATGACGACCGTGCTGATTCTTTCTGTCATGCAGGGCTTTAAAATGATTTTAATTCCGCGTTTTGATGCGGAGTCGCTGCTGAAGACGATCGAAAAACAGCGGCCGACCCTGTTTCCGGGTGCGCCAACCATTTATATCGGGCTTTTAAACCACCCGAAAATCAAGGAATATGATTTGTCATCGATTGAAGCATGCATCAGCGGTTCTGCCCCGCTGCCGGTAGAAGTCCAGCAGAAATTTGAAGAGGTAACCGGCGGCAAGCTTGTGGAAGGGTATGGCCTCAGTGAATCGTCTCCCGTCACCCATGCCAATTTTGTATGGGGAAAACGCGTCAAAGGTAGCATCGGCGTGCCATGGCCGGATACGGACTGCGAAATCCGGTCGCTCGAAGACGGCAGGCCGTTGCCGCCCGGTGAAGTCGGCGAGCTGGCGGTAAAAGGGCCGCAAGTGATGAAAGGCTACTGGAACCGCCCGGAAGAAACGCAGGAAGTGCTGAAAGACGGGTGGCTGTTTACGGGGGACCTGGCTTATATGGACGAAGAAGGTTATTTTTATATTGTCGACCGGAAAAAAGACATCATCATTGCAGGCGGCTATAATATTTATCCGCGCGAAGTAGAAGAAGTGCTGTATGAGCACCCTGCCGTCCAGGAAGCCGTGGTGGCCGGCGTGCCGCACCCGTACCGCGGGGAAACCGTCAAAGCCTATATTGTGCTGAAAGAGAATATGGCAGT
The DNA here is from genome assembly GCF_000290615.1 of Heyndrickxia coagulans DSM 1 = ATCC 7050. GTDB lineage: Bacteria > Bacillota > Bacilli > Bacillales > Bacillaceae_C > Weizmannia > Weizmannia coagulans. The sequence goes on along the minus strand of NZ_ALAS01000091.1, from coordinate 13,560 downwards.
AACGGAAGAAGAACTGGACCGGTTTGCGCGCCAATATCTGGCGGCCTATAAAGTCCCGCGCATTTACGAATTCCGGGATGAACTGCCGAAAACGGCCGTCGGGAAAATTTTGCGGCGCTCATTGGTTGCAGAAGAAAAAGAAAAGATGGAAAATGAAGGAGAGAAGATCGGTTAAGGAAAATTTTTTATAAACAGGACTTGACAAATGCTGCATTCCTGTATAATATGAAAATATGAATGAATGGTCATTCATTTTCCGGCCGCCATCAAACCGGCCGGCCAAATTGACAGATCATGAGATTGAAAGGTGATAGCCCGTGAGGAAAAACAGGCCAAAGTACAAACAAATTATTGATGCAGCAGTGGTGGTTATCGCACAACACGGCTATCATCAGGCACAGGTTTCAAAAATTGCAAAACAGGCGGGCGTAGCGGACGGCACAATTTATTTGTATTTTAAAAACAAAGAAGATATCCTGATTTCTTTGTTTGAAGAAAAAATGCAGCTGTTTATCGAAAAGGTTTCCGAATATATTGCAGGGGACCTTTCCCCTTCCGAAAAGTTGCTCAAGATGATCGAAAACCACTTCAAAGTCCTTGCCGCCGACCACCATTTGGCGGTCGTGACCCAGCTGGAACTGCGGCAGACAAATTTAGACCTGCGGCTTAAAATCAACAGCGTGCTGAAAGAATATTTGACGCTCTTTGACCAAATTATCCGCGAAGGCATGGAAAAAGGCGAATTCGATTCCGGGCTTGACGTCCGGCTCGTCCGACAGATGATTTTCGGGACAGTCGATGAAACGGTGACGACATGGGTGATGAATAAAGAAAAATACGACCTCGTTTCACTGGCTGCTCCCGTCCATCAATTGATCATTAACGGCTGCGGCAAAAAAACGGCGGTTTAATTGCCGCAGCTTTCACAAGGGGGTTGGAGACGGGATGGAATTTATTACGATCAAACGGGAAAATGCGGTTGCCTGCATTGAAATGAACAGGCCGCCCGCCAACGCGCTTGCGCAGGCCCTTTTAAAAGAACTTGCGCAAGCGTTTGGCCAGCTTGAAAACGATCCTGAAACCCGGGTCGTGCTCCTTTACGGGAAAGGAAGATTTTTCTCGGCGGGAGCGGATATTAAAGAATTTGTCCAATTAAGGGAATCCGGCGGCTCCGATGCGATAGCGGTTTCCGGCCAGGAATTGTTCGAAAAAGTGGAAGCGTTCCCGAAACCGGTCATCGCCGCAATCCACGGCGCGGCACTTGGCGGCGGGCTCGAACTTGCGATGGCATGCCATATCCGGCTTGTCACAGAAAATGCGAAGCTCGGCCTTCCGGAACTGAGCCTCGGGCTTGTGCCGGGTTTTGCCGGAACGCAGCGGCTGCCAAAGTATATCGGGCGCGGCAAAGCGTTTGAAATGCTGTGGACAAGCGAACCGCTGACCGGAACGGAGGCCGTGCAGCAGGGGCTTGCAAACCATGCTTATAAGGAAGAGGAACTGCTCCCGAAAGCAAAGGCGCTGGCTGAAAAAATTGCAAAGAAAAGCCCGCTGGCCCTGAAAGCCTCTATTGAACTCGTCAATTATGCAAAAACAAATGATTACGAAAAAGGCTTGGAGCAGGAATCCGCACGTTTTCTTGAGCTGTTCGGCTCAAAAGATGCAGAGGAAGGTATCAAAGCTTTTATTGAAAAAAGGGAACCGCGTTTTACAGGGGCATAACATTTTTATTTTGTATGCGCTTAAATGATTTTATTTTTTAACGATTCAGGGAGGGAACGGCATGAATATCTTCGTATTATTAAAACGGACCTTTGACACAGAAGAAAAGATTGCAATTGCAAACGGCCGCATCCAGGATGACGGGGCGGAATATATCATCAACCCGTACGATGAATACGCCGTTGAAGAGGCCATCCAGGTGCGGGATGCCCAGGGCGGCGAAGTCACAGTGGTCACAGTCGGCAATGAAGATGCCGAAAAGCAATTGCGGACGGCGCTTGCGATGGGTGTGGATAAAGCAGTCCTCATTAATATTGAAGACGATGTGGAAGCAAGCGACCAGGTCACAACGTCAAAAGTGCTTGCCGCTTATTTGAAAGAGCAGGAACCAGACCTCATTATCGGCGGGAATGTCGCCATTGACAACGCTTCCGGACAGGTCGGACCGCGGGTGGCGGAGTTGCTCGGCATCCCGTATGTAACGACAATTACCAATCTGGAAATTGACGGCGGCAAAGCGACGGTCACAAGAGATGTCGAAGGGGATTCCGAAATCATTGAAACGGACCTTCCGCTTCTCGTCACAGCGCAGCAGGGCTTAAATGAGCCGCGTTATCCTTCGCTACCGGGGATCATGAAAGCGAAGAAAAAACCGCTTGAAGAACTGGAACTGGATGATCTTGACCTTGAAGAAGAAGACGTGGAGCCGAAAACCAAAACTATCGAGGTTTACCTGCCGCCGAAAAAAGAAGCAGGAAAAGTGCTTGAAGGCGAAATCGCCGACCAGGTAAAAGAACTTGTCCAATTATTGCATGCCGAAGCAAAAGTGATTTAAGCGAAGAAACCGGAAATGGAGGGGATCAGCATGAGTCGAAAAGTATTAGTAGTGGGCGAAGTCCGTGACGGGTCGCTCCGCAATGTATCATATGAAACCATTGCCGCCGGAAAAACGGTAGCGGAAGGCGGGGAAGTAGTCGGCGTTTTGATCGGGGACGCTGTGAAAGATTTGGGGAAAGACATGATTCAATACGGTGCTGACCGTGTTGCCGTGGTGGAAGACGAGAAGCTGAAAAGCTATTCTTCAGACGGTTTTTCCCAAGCATTGCTTGCGGTTGTCGAATCTGAAAAGCCGGACGGCATCTTAATCGGCCATACGGCGCTTGGCAAAGACCTGGCCCCAAAAGTAGCGGCTAAATTGGATGCCGGCCTGATTTCGGATGCGACCGCAGTGGAATCAGCCGGAGAACATGTCGTCTTTACCCGCCCGATTTACTCCGGCAAAGCGTTTGAGAAAAAGATCGTAACAGACGGGATCATCTTTGCGACCATCCGGCCGAACAACATCAGCCCGCTTGAAAAAGATGAATCGCGGACAGGGGATATCGAAACCGTCCAGGCGGAAATTAAAGATTTGCGCACGGTCATCAAAGAAGTAGTCCGGAAAGTAAGTGAAGGGGTTGACCTTTCGGAAGCGAAAGTCATCGTTTCAGGCGGCCGCGGCGTGAAAAGCGCGGACGGCTTCAAACCGCTGAAAGAGCTTGCCGATGTGCTCGGCGGCGCGGTTGGGGCTTCGCGCGGCGCATGTGACGCCGGATACTGCGATTATTCCCTGCAAATCGGGCAGACGGGCAAAGTGGTGACACCGGATTTGTATATCGCATGCGGCATTTCCGGCGCCATCCAGCATTTGGCCGGCATGTCCAACTCAAAAGTCATTGTGGCCATTAACAAAGATCCGGAAGCAAACATCTTCAACGTAGCGGACTACGGCATCGTCGGCGACCTGTTTGAAGTGGTCCCGCTTCTCACGGAAGAAATCAAAAAACTGAAAGTCACATCGGCGTAAATCCCGGGCCCGGACGAAAAAAATCGTTCCGGGCCTGTTTTCTGTTGGATATTCGCGGAAAAAGGGTATAAAATAATAAAATCATTACTGCTTACCTGGACCGGACAAATTGTTCGCAACATATGATAAAGGATGATATACTAATCCCAAGCAGTAATAGTTTGATTTAGGAGGGTTCTTTCAATATGGCAATTACACATGCTACCGACGCGACTTTCGATCAGGAAGTCAGCCAAGGTTTGGTATTAACGGATTTTTGGGCAACATGGTGCGGCCCGTGCAAAATGATTGCACCGGTACTTGAAGAAATCGATGCTGAAATGGGCGACAAGGTGAAAATTGTCAAAGTGGACGTTGACGAGAACCAGGAAACAGCCAGCAAATTCGGCATCATGAGCATTCCGACCCTTGTTCTCATGAAAGACGGCAAACCGGTCGACAAAGTGATCGGTTACCAGCCGAAAGAAGCTTTGCAAGAATTAGTGAACAAACATTTATAATACAATAAACGCGCGGCTTCAAGCCGTGAGCAAATGCATTTAAAATCCGGACCGGCTGTGGTCCGGGTTTTTTACAGAACGCAGGATTTTGAGGTGAAGAAAAATTGAACGAAACGATCCGCAATAAACTTGCCCTCCTGCCCGCCCAGCCCGGCTGCTACTTAATGAAAGACAGACAGGGGACCATCATTTATGTCGGGAAGGCCAAAATTTTAAAAAACCGTGTCCGCTCTTACTTTTCCGGTTCGCATGACGCAAAAACGCAGCGGCTTGTCAGCGAGATCGAAGACTTTGAGTATATTGTCACTTCTTCCAATATTGAAGCCCTTATTCTTGAAATCAACTTAATCAAAAAGCATGACCCGAAATACAACATCATGCTAAAAGATGATAAAACATACCCGTATATTAAGCTGACCCATGAACGCCACCCGCGTCTGATCACCACCCGGAAAGTGAAGAAAGATAAGGGAAAATATTTTGGCCCGTATCCGAACGTGCAGGCGGCCAATGAAACAAAAAAGCTGCTGGACCGGTTGTATCCTTTGCGGAAATGCACCAATATGCCGGACCGCGTCTGCCTTTATTACCATTTGGGCCAGTGCCTTGCGCCGTGTGTCAATGAGGTGAAAGAAGAAACATACAAAGAGATCACCGACCAAATTACCCGCTTTTTGAACGGGGGCTACACGGAAATCAAAAAAGAACTGGAAGAAAAAATGCATGAGGCTGCTGAAAAACTTGAATTTGAGCGGGCAAAAGAATACCGCGACCAGATCGCCAATATTGAAATGACGATGGAAAAACAGAAAATTACCATGACGGATTTTACGGACCGCGACATTTTCGGCTACGCAGTGGATAAAGGCTGGATGTGTGTCCAGGTGTTTTTCATGCGCCAAGGAAAGCTGATTGAACGGGATGTCTCGCTTTTTCCGTCTTACGATGAGCCGGAAGAGGAATTTTTGAGCTATTTGGGGCAGTTTTACGCCAAACCGGAGCATATTAAGCCGAAAGAAGTGCTGATTACGGAAAAAGCAGACCGGGAACTGGCAGAACAACTGCTGGAAATCAAAGTGCTCCAGCCAAAAAAAGGCCAGAAACGGGAACTTGTGTTAATGGCCGAGAAAAACGCAAAGATTGCTTTGAAAGAAAAATTTGCGTTGATTGAACGGGACGAGGAACGGACGATCAAAGCCGTTGAAAATCTAGGCGAAAAGCTCGGCATCTATACGCCGCACCGGATTGAAGCGTTCGATAATTCGAATATCCAGGGGACAAACCCGGTTTCGGCGATGGTCGTGTTTGTGGACGGCAAGCCGGCAAAAAAAGAATACCGCAAATATAAAATCAAAACGGTGGAAGGGCCGGATGATTATGAATCGATGCGCGAAGTGATCCGCCGCCGTTACATCCGTGCCCTGAGGGAAAACTTGCCGCTTCCGGACCTCATCATCATTGACGGTGGAAAAGGGCAAATTGACGCGGCAAGGGATGTGCTCGAAAATGAGCTCGGGCTTGAGATTCCGCTCGGCGGCCTGGCAAAGGATGAGAAGCACAATACATCGCAGCTTTTGTTCGGCAACCCGCTGGAAGTCGTGCCGCTCGGGCGGAACAGCCAGGAATTTTACCTGCTCCAGCGCATCCAGGATGAAGTGCACCGGTTTGCGATTACGTTCCACAGGGAATTGCGCGGAAAATCCGCATTTCAATCGGCGCTTGACGATATTCCGGGCATCGGACCGAAACGGAAAAAACAACTGCTCCGCCACTTTGGTTCCTTAAAGAAAATGAAGCAAGCGAAGTTGGAAGAATTTGTGGAAGCGGGCATCCCGCGCCCGGTATCCGAAACATTAATCAAAAAATTACAAGAATAACCTAGCAGGGTTTTTCCGTATATGGTATAATCATGATAATTTCATATGGCAGGCTTTGTTTCAGACTTTCGGGAGCGGATATCCCGGCGTCCGGCAAAGCCGTTACATGATAGAGGCGCAAAACTTAAGAGTAAGGAACGGGAGAAGATTGGGCTTCCGGGATCGTTCCTGAAAGGAAGTTTTGCCGAAGTGGAAATGGCCTCAATGCCGTTTTTGCTGGTTCTGTACTGAAGAAGTCCGGAACTGTCAGGATGAAATGTCTTGGAGCGCTATCTCACAGGAATAACTGCGTACCCGCGTATGCAAAAGCGATGAGATATCCGTTCTCATTGCTTTTTTTTAAATGGGCGCCAAGTTGCTTTGCTTTCAATCTGACAGCCTCATCTTACTTATAAACTGCAGAAGGTGGCGGAGTTATTGGGAATCATTGTTCAGAAATTCGGGGGAACTTCGGTTGGAAATGTGGAAAGGATCCGGAATACGGTCGACCGGATTATTGAAGAAAAGGAAAAAGGCCATGATGTTGTCGTCGTTGTCTCCGCGATGGGCAAAACAACGGACCAGCTTGTCGGGCTTGCAAATGAACTTTCGGCGTATCCTGCAAAACGCGAAATGGATATGCTGCTTTCAACCGGCGAACAGGTGACGATTTCGCTTGTCGCCATGGCGCTGATCGATCGCGGCTACGATGCCGTTTCTTATACCGGTTGGCAGGCCGGCATTATAACGGAACCCGTGCACGGAAACGCCCGGATCACGGAAATCCGGACTGAAAAAATCAAATCCCGTCTGGCAGCCGGGCAAATTGTCGTTGTCGCCGGGTTTCAGGGCATTACCCCGGAAGGCGAAATTGCGACGCTCGGCAGGGGCGGCTCGGATACAACGGCAGTGGCGCTTGCAGCAGCGCTTCATGCCGACCGCTGCCTGATCTACACGGATGTAACCGGCGTGTTTACGTCCGACCCGCGCTATATTCCGACTGCCCGGAAGCTTAAGGCTGTATCCTACGATGAGATGCTTGAACTGGCGAGCCTCGGGGCGGGCGTCCTGCATGCAAGGGCGGTGGAGTTTGCCAAAAATGCGGCTGTGCCGCTGATCGTTTGTTCGAGCCTTGAAAGGGAGGAAGGCACGTTAATAGAGGAGGAAGTTTCGGTGGAAAAAAATTTAATTGTCCGCGGCGTTGCATTTGAAGACGGCATTACAAGGGTAACCATTTTCGGGCTGGAAAACGGCTTCCGGAATTTGCCGGATATATTCACGACACTGGCGGAACACCATATTGATGTCGATATCATCATCCAGAACCGGACGGCGGACCATAAAACATATTTATCATTTTCGATAAAAGATAAAGATCTAAAAGAAACGGCCGATCTTTTGGAAGCCGGGAAAGAAGCCCTCAGCATCGACCATTTTGAAACGGAAACCGGCCTCGCAAAAGTGTCCATCATCGGCTCGGGCATGGTTTCCAACCCAGGCGTTGCGGCAAAAATGTTCCAGGTTCTGGCCGACCACGGCATTGCGATTAAAATGATCAGCACGTCCGAGATCAAAGTATCCACCGTTGTCGATGCAAAAGAAATGGTCCGGGCCGCCCGGTGCCTGCATGAAGCATTTGAACTGGATGCAGTGGAACAAAATATATGAAAATATGAAAAAGCAGGGGAGCCCCCTGCTTTTTCATATTTATTCCTCGGCCGGGTCTTTCGCATCCCACTGCACGGTGATCCGGATTTTTTTTGCCTTTTTCGCAACTTCTTCCACAGCTTCCGTGATCAGTTTTTTCTGCATCTGGTACTGCTCGGCCAAAAACCCGGCTTCAAGCTTGAATGTCGGTTCTGCGCCTGCGCCCATATCCAGCTGCCGTTCAATCATCGGCCCGGATAACTCAAATTCAATATGATATTTCTCTTCTTTTTTGATTGACAACGTTCCCCAGCCGGCCTCTTTGAAAAAAGAAACCATTTCTTCATAGGTAAGCAACTGGAATTTTCTTGCCAAATGTTTTCCCGCCCAGTACAGAATATCCGGCGTTTCCTTGCCGAGTATATCCGGAATTAATATATTGCGCAACAGCTCATATCCGAATGTGGGTACCATCAGCTGTTCCGCAACGGTTTGTTCATTTCCGCCAGAAGATTTCACGCAATTCCCCTCTTTCTATATGCTATATTATATACAAAATAAAACCGGACTTAAAAGCATTTTTTAAGTATACACAAAAATAAAAGGAACTTTTTCCGCCGGTTTCCGCGTTATACGGGGAAGTGGTACCGGTTGCGGTAAAATCCGATGAAAAAAGACAAGCCTTGGATAAAAATTCCTTTTTTATGCAAAAGCATATGGCAAAAGAGCTATACTGAAAAAATTTTAAAAAAATGGAAGAAAGACTGACAAATATGACAAATAAACGGCATTTTCAGCGCAAATTCATGAATGCGTTTCCTTGACGTGCCCATTTGTCGGGAGTACAATAAAACTGTCACATAATTGTTATAAAATATTTATGCGGGAGGAAGCCATGCAAAATTTGTCTTCTTTGCATAAATTCACACTACAAAGGGGGATACAATGTGGCTGGAAATCGAGAGTTTTATAACCGCAAACTGCATTCTTTGCTGGGTGTTGTACCCATCGGCTTATTTTTAGTCATCCACTTGACCGTAAACCACTATGCGGTAAACGGTGCTGCTGCCTTCAATAAAGCAGCCGGTTTTATGGAAAACCTGCCGTTCCTGCTTTTTGTGGAAGTAGTATTCATTTATCTGCCGCTTCTGTTCCATGCAATTTACGGCTTATACATTTCGTTTACGGCATCGAGCAATGTCGGCACGATGGGCTACTTCCGGAACTGGATGTACCTATTGCAAAGAATCAGCGGTGTGCTGGTCCTGATCTTTCTCGTATTTCACATCTATGAAACACGCATTCAAATGGCGCTTGGCAAGGAATTGAATTTTGATCTGATGGCAAATCTTTTAGCAAATCGTTGGATGCTCGCCTGGTACATAATTGGGACAGTGGCTGCCATTTTCCACTTTGCCAACGGTCTCTGGTCGTTCCTGGTCAGCTGGGGCATTACACAGTCACGCCGGTCACAGCAAATTTCCACATATGTGATGATCGTGGTCTTTGTGCTGCTTTCCGTTGTCGGCGTCAGGGCTTTATTAGCATTTGCATAATGAAAAGACTCGAAAAATAGCAGTCTACTGGTTTGTAAGAGGCATCAAGTATGAAAAGGGAGTGAATCAAGTTGGCTAATGGCAAAATCATTGTTGTCGGCGGAGGGCTTGCCGGTTTGATGGCGACTGTAAAAATTGCAGAAGCAGGCCGGCAGGTTGATCTGTTTTCTTTAGTGCCGGTAAAAAGGTCGCACTCTGTTTGCGCACAGGGCGGCATTAACGGCGCTGTCAATACAAAAGGGGAAGGGGATTCGCCATGGATCCACTTTGACGATACGGTATACGGGGGCGACTTCCTTGCCAACCAGCCGCCGGTAAAAGCGATGTGCGAAGCGGCGCCGGGGATTATCCACTTGTTTGACCGGATGGGTGTCATGTTCAACCGCACGTCGGAAGGGCTTTTGGACTTCAGGCGTTTCGGCGGCACCCAGCACCACCGCACAGCATTTGCAGGCGCGACAACCGGCCAGCAGCTTTTATACGCATTGGATGAACAGGTAAGGCGCCATGAAGTGGACGGGCTTGTCACGAAATACGAAGGCTGGGAATTTCTCGGCATTATCAAAGACGATGAAGGCATCTGCCGCGGCATTGTTTCGCAAAACCTGACCACAATGGAAATCAAAGCTTTTCCTGCGGATGCTGTCATTATGGCATCAGGCGGCCTTGGCATTATTTTCGGGAAGTCGACCAACTCGATGATCAATACCGGCTCGGCGGCTTCTATTGTATACCAGCAGGGCGCAACGTATGCGAACGGCGAATTTATCCAGATCCACCCGACTGCTATCCCAGGTGATGACAAACTGCGGCTGATGAGTGAATCCGCACGCGGGGAAGGCGGGCGCATCTGGACGTACAAAGACGGCAAACCGTGGTATTTCCTGGAAGAAAAATATCCGGCATACGGGAACCTCGTGCCGCGCGATATTGCAACCCGTGAAATTTTCCATGTCTGCGTGGACTTGAAACTCGGAATTAACGGCGAGAACATGGTCTATCTCGATTTGTCGCACAAAGATCCGCATGAACTGGACGTTAAACTGGGCGGGATTATTGAAATCTATGAAAAATTTGTCGGCGATGACCCGCATAAAGTGCCGATGAAAGTATTCCCGGCCGTCCACTATTCCATGGGCGGATTATGGGTGGACTATAAGCAGCATACGAGCATTCCGGGGCTGTTCGCAGCAGGCGAATGCGACTACTCGATGCACGGCGCGAACCGCTTAGGGGCAAACTCCCTGCTTTCTGCCATCTATGGCGGGATGGTAGCCGGGCCTGAAGCTGTCAACTACATCGACGGGCTTGAAAAGAGCGCGAATGCACTGCCGTCAACCGTCTTTGAACGTGCTGTCCAGGAACAGGAGAAAAAATGGAACGATATATTGTCGCTTGACGGAACCGAAAATGCCTATGTGTTGCATAAGGAACTGGGCGAATGGATGACAGACAATGTGACGGTTGTCCGTTACAATGACCGTCTGAAGAAAACGGACGAAAAGATTCAGGAATTAATGGAAAGATGGAAAAATATTAATGTTGTAGATACATCGAAATGGAGCAACCAGGCGGCTTCGTTTACACGGCAGCTGTATAACATGCTGCAGCTGGCGCGCGTCATTACGATCGGCGCCCTGAACCGTAATGAAAGCCGCGGCGCCCACTATAAACCTGATTTTCCGGACCGCAACGACGAAGAATGGCTGAAAACGACGATGGCAAATTATGACCCTGTGAACAATGAGCCGGTTTTCAGCTATGAAGATGTGGATGTATCGCTGATCAAGCCGCGCGTGCGCGACTACACGAAGAAGCACTGATTCGGATCGGGCGAAAGCGGACTTTTTCCGGCTTTTGCCCGGGTGATTTCATAAGGAAAGAGGAGAATAAGGATGGGTGAACAAAAAACCGTTACATTTATCATACAACGCCAGGATAATCCGGAATCAGAACCATACGACGAAACGTTTGAAGTTCCGTACCGGCCGAATATGAATGTCATTTCGGCCCTGATGGAAATCCGCCGGAATCCGGTCAATGCCAAAGGGGAAAAAACAACACCTGTTGTTTGGGAAATGAACTGTTTGGAAGAAGTTTGCGGCGCCTGTTCCATGGTGATTAACGGCAAGCCGCGCCAGGCTTGTTCAGCGCTTGTGGACAAACTGGAGCAGCCGATCCGCCTTGCCCCGATGCGGACCTTCCCGGTTGTAAGAGATTTGCAAATTGACCGCAGCCGCATGTTCGACTCGCTGAAAAAAGTGAAAGCCTGGATTCCGATTGACGGCACTTACGACTTAGGGGAAGGGCCGCGCATGCCGGAGAAAAAAAGGCAGTGGGCTTATGAACTGGCAAAATGCATGACGTGCGGCGTATGTTTGGAAGCCTGCCCGAATGTCAACAGCCGTTCAAACTTTATCGGGCCGGCCCCGCTTTCGCAAGTACGGTTATTTAATGCGCACCCGACCGGTCATATGAACCGTGATGAACGGCTTGAAGCGATCATGGTTGACGGCGGCCTTGCCAATTGTGGCAACTCGCAAAACTGTGTGCAAGTCTGCCCGAAAGGTATCCCGCTGACAACATCCATCGCAGCGTTAAACCGTGAAACAACCATTTATATGTTTAAAAAATTCTTTGGCAGTGACCATACGGTTGACTAATGCCGAAAGTGCCACATCAAAGCGGAAACAGTACGATGTGGCGCTCTTTTTCAAACAAAAAATGAATGGCTGTTCACTCATTAAAAGGAGGCATTCCATTGAAAAAACATATCTCTTATATTGATGACTGGGAGGCCTGGGAAGAAGGATTTTCGTTTTATCTCCCGGTGACGGTCCGTTTTTCCGAAACCGATATGTTCGGCCATATGAACAATACCGTTCCGTTTATTTATTTTGAACAAGCGCGGATTGAATTTCTCCAGCAGCTCGGGTTTATGGGCGACTGGGCAAAAAGAGGCACCGGATCCATCCCGGTCGTGGCGGATTTGCAGTGTGATTTTTTGCAGCAGGTTTTTTTCAATGACAAGCTCCGCATTTATGTAAAAGTCTCGAAAATCGGCAATTCGTCCGTTGACTTGCACTATATGGCGAAAAATGAAGCGGATGAAATCTGTTTTACCGGGCGCGGGACAATGGTGCAAATTTCGGCCGCAACCGGAAAAGGAAAACCGTGGACGGCGGAAGAAAAAGCGAGATTCGCCGACCCGCAAGCTTATGTCTCATCCGGCAACTGAACGAAAGAGTCCATCCCGCCGTATAATATAAACTTAAGTGCGTGCGTTGGGGATTAATTCGAGCGGAGAAAAGAGCGGCAATACGTGGTATTTTTTACAACAATTGCTTGCCTGCTTTGCCGTCTTCGTACAGGCCATAAACAGAATCCATAACTGCCAGTTTACAATGCCGGATAATGCTTCATTCTTCTTTTGCACAGAAGGGATTTCCGGTATCCGCCCTTTTTTGCTGATTTGTGCTGTTCCTTGCCTCGCCAAGTCACTCCCGGCTGCGCTAAAACATAAGATATTGTGACAACCAAAATACCCATCCCCGCGGTTTAGAGCTGGCGAAGGCAAGGAGGGTTATCATAGTTGAAGGACAACGATTTCACACATAAACCGCTGCTGACAAAAAGAGAAAAAGAAGTATTCGAGCTGTTAGTACAAGACAAGACAACAAAAGAAATCGCAAGCGAATTGTTTATCAGCGAAAAAACAGTTCGAAATCATATTTCCAATGCCATGCAGAAATTGGGAGTCAAGGGGCGCTCGCAAGCTGTTGTTGAATTACTCCGCATGGGGGAATTAAAGCTTTGAAACAAAATCGGCTGCAATGTTGCAGTCGATTTTGTGGTTTAAAGAGGGGGGAGAGAAACGGAAGGATCTGCGGATAAAGCGTTTACTCTTTTTGACTCCGATTTTTACATTTTTCATATTTTTAGATGAAGCTGGAAATTTGCCGGCGGTTTTAGTAAAATGGCCACAAGCTCACGACACGGAATCGTTTTCAATGGTGCCTTTAAATGAAACTCCGGCCGACAATCGATCATGTTAGTAAAAGGCGGGGCGTCCAGACGCCGGATACCGTATAAAAAATCACGAGGCTTACGAAAACAAACGGCGTTGTTATCTCAAAAGACGGCATTAAAATTTTTTCCAAAGCCCTCATGAGGCAGTGTGAAGTTTTCTCCAAAGACGTTGGACGATTTGGCTTTAAATCAAACGCTGCTGCACCCAAATTTGCAAACAGACGCCCATGCCGAATGAATGCGGCACCAGCAGAAGGATGAAAGCCAGCCGGCGCATATTTTCAGGAGAGATTAATAGATTTATCCGCAAACATCGCAATTTAACGGCTTTCCGAAAGAAGTCTCCCATCCTCAAGGAATGTGAAGGTGCGAATCGCACCAATGAGTAGGTGGGAGATGAATTTCGG
>NZ_ALAS01000090.1 GCF_000290615.1 Heyndrickxia coagulans DSM 1 = ATCC 7050 | reverse complement strand
TCTAATTATTTAAATTATTACATATTTAGCCGCATTTTTGGGGGGGAATAGTTAAATTATCACGAAAAATTTTTACTCCTCAGAGCTGACCGTGAATACATTTTACCTATTCCTGAGACAAAGATGACATAATTTAAAACACCACCACCGGCAACAGTCACACTTGAATGATCTTTGGAAATTTTATGCCAATTATACTTTTCGTCCCAATCAAGAGAAAAGGCAAAACCCGTATGGTCTGTCCATTCGTGACAACTCTTTATCTCCCGGAAAGATCCACTGCTGTAAACTCTAATATCCGCTTTTAAATTAACATTTGCAAATCCTGTATTCACTGTTTTTGTTTTTCTGACTGTAGTATAGTTTGAAGATCTTAAAGCTAGAGGTTGAGACAGGCCTAATTTGGAAACAGGTAAAGGTTCTGTATTGTTGATCGTGGTTTCAATTGTCTTTGGTGCGGCGTCTTCAGTGGCCAAGAATTTATTTAAGTCTTCTACACTGTCAAATTTGAGTACAGGTGTTCCTTCTGGGTATTCACTTATGTTGATATCTTTTAGGTTATATTCTGTACTTAAATCGTCTAGAGTTGCATTATCTGTTACAACATCATCACTAATATTTGCATCATTAACTAAAGCACTACCATCCTGCACGACAATGCCTGGATTGTCTTGAAGTGAACTACCCTCCACTTATCAACCTTACGGTTTGATTGAAGTGGGGGCTTCTCGACTTATCGTTGCTTTTACTAGCCAACGAAAACTGACCGAGCTAACCCTCTTGTTCCAAGAGTTTTGTTACGAAATTCATCTCCCACCTACTCATTGGTGCGATTCGCACCTTCACATTCCTTGAGGATGGGAGACTTCTTTCGGAAAGACGTTAAATTACTATCTGTTTCGTCAGCTTTTGCTGGTATAGCTGAAAACAGACCAACTCCTCCTATGGCTATGGCCAATACTAAACGAGCAATTTTTTCATATTATCCCTCCAATATCAATTTTTCTTACACTTTATAAATACTGCGTCGAATTGAAAAAATCCTCTTAAAAAATAAAATCTATTTATTAAAATTTTCAGTTAAAATTTGACAAATGAATCTATATGGCGGTTATTTACCACATAACATTCCATATAACCTGTTGTGTACTTAGTTTTTCTTTTCCATTGCACAATTTTGTTTCCACTCGATCTAGTGATCGCTATTTCATCCCGGTTTTAGGCCGCCGTATATGAAAAAGAAAGGGGCCACTGAAAAAGTAATTTTGTATTTTCCGTGCATATAACATATAGCTTGCAAAAAAAGCGTTGAAACACAAATAGCGGAGTGTCTCAACGCCTTTTCTATTTTGGTGGTGCTTTTTCAAGCGCTCAGTTTTTAAATGAGTGAATCGGGGCCGGGATTCTGCCGCCGCGGGCAATGAAGTCCGCTGATGACAAGGAATGGACGCCCATTACCGGCGCATGGCCGAGCAGGCCGCCGAATTCGACGCGGTCACCGACGTTTGTGCCCGGTGCTGGAATGATCCGCACCGCTGTCGTTTTATTGTTGATGACACCAATTGCAGCTTCGTCTGCGATCATCGCCGAAATCGTTTCTGCCGGTACGTCGCCCGGGATCGCGATCATATCAAGTCCGACGGAGCAGATCGCGGTCATCGCCTCCAGTTTTTCGAGATTCAAGGACCCGCGGTTGACCGCATCAATCATGCCGGCGTCTTCAGAAACCGGGATGAATGCGCCGCTTAAGCCGCCAACATGGCCGCATGCCATGACACCGCCTTTTTTCACGGCATCATTCAGCAAAGCGAGCGCCGCCGTTGTTCCGTGCGTACCCACGGATTCAAGGCCCATTTCCTCCAAAATATGGGCTACAGAGTCGCCAACAGCCGGTGTCGGGGCAAGCGACAAGTCGACAATACCGAACGGAACGCCGAGCCGTTTGGATGCTTCCATGCCGACGAGCTGGCCCATCCGCGTAATTTTAAATGCCGTTTTCTTTACCGTCTCCGCAACGACATCAAACGGTTCGCCTTTCACTTTTTCAAGGGCGCGTTTCACCACACCCGGGCCGCTGACGCCGACATTGATGACGACATCCGCTTCACCGACCCCGTGGAACGCGCCGGCCATAAACGGATTGTCCTCCACCGCATTCGCGAACACAACGAGTTTTGCACAGCCGAGCCCTTGCGTATCCGCGGTCAGCCCGGCCGTCTTTTTAATGATCACACCCATATCACGGACCGCATTCATGTTAATGCCGGAACGTGTCGAGCCAACATTGACAGAAGCGCAGACCCGTTCGGTTTCCGCCAATGCCCGCGGAATCGAATCGATCAATATTTTATCGCCTTTGTGGCAGCCTTTTTGCACCAGCGCCGAAAAGCCGCCGATAAAATGAACACCGACTTTTTTCGCAGCCGCATCAAGTGTTTTGGCAAAAGCAATGTAATCTTTTTCGTCCGTTGCCCCGGCGATGAGGGAAATCGGCGTTACCGAGATCCGTTTGTTAATGATCGGGATACCGTATTCTGATTCAATCTCTTCCCCGGTTTGGACAAGGTTTTCTGCCAATCGCGTAATTTTATCATAAATCTTCCGGCGCGCCTTTTCCCCGTCCGCGTCAATGCAATCGAGGAGCGAAATGCCCATTGTGATGGTGCGGATATCGAGTTTTTCTTCTTCAATCATCCGGATGGTTTCAAGTATTTGTTTCGTTTCCATGATTTTCCCCCGTTTTTACAAGCTGTGCATCGATTGGAAAATTTCCTCGCGCTGAATTTTGATTTGGACTTGCAGTGCCTCGCCTTTTTTTGCAAGGGCATGTTTGATTTCATCAAAATTCGCTTCAGCATTCGACAAATCCAGCATCATCATCATGGTGAAATACCCGCTCATGATCGTCTGGCTGACATCGAGAATATTAATCTTCAGTTCTGCCAGCTGTGTGCTGACACCGGCAATGATGCCAACCTGGTCTTTGCCGATTACTGTCAAAATTGCTCTCATTTTGTCCACTCCTGTTTTGGAAAAAATTCATATCCTTACTATCACAAATTTTGCCGGTCTTGTCTATGTATACTTTTGGAGAGCTTTTTGCGATGTTAACAATTTTTCTTTCAATGCAAATAGAACACCACCAGAAATATAATATTGTCAGATAAATATATGCCCATT
>NZ_ALAS01000089.1 GCF_000290615.1 Heyndrickxia coagulans DSM 1 = ATCC 7050 | reverse complement strand
TTATGCACAGTAATATAACTGGTATTTCGAAACAGCCCCTACTTATCCAAAAAAGCAAGCGAAGCGTGGTAATTGAAAGTGACAAAGAGAGTGTCTCGTGATACCCGAAATTTAAACCTTATCGAGAAAACTTGACAAATACCTCATTCAAGAAGTATTTGAATTCTGCTTGAAATAGACATATAATGAGTAAAGATTAGGGAAAAATAATGAAAAGTGTCGCATTGTGCAGGAATGTTGCCTATTACATTTAGCAGGGAGAGAACTGTATGAAAAAAGTAATCACATACGGAACATTTGACCTTCTCCATTGGGGGCATATCAATTTACTGAAACGCGCAAGAGCATTAGGCGACTATTTAATCGTCGGCCTTTCATCGGATGAATTTAACGAAATCAAAAATAAAAAATCGTACCACAGCTATGAAAACCGGAAATTAATTCTGGAAGCGATCCGTTACGTTGACCAGGTCATTCCGGAACATTCTTGGGAACAAAAAATAGACGATATCAAAAAATACAATGTCGATGTTTTCGTCATGGGCGATGACTGGAAGGGCAAATTTGATTTCCTGAAGGATTATTGCGAAGTGGTTTACCTGCCGCGGACGGTCGGCATCTCTACGTCAAAAATTAAGAAGGACCTCTTTTCTGTGAAAAATGGTTAGGGAACTGTTCATTTCCTTATACTTACTGCTTTTTCGCGTACTTTTTACATTATGTAAAATTTTTCCTTTAAAAAGGAAAATCACATTTGTCGTCTCATTTGAGCAGAACAGTTTATATGTGTATGAGGAATTGAAAAAGCATCCCGTTTCTTTTCAGACAGTGTTCGTTTGTACTTCTTCCTGCTATCGCCGTGTTGCGGAAACCGTCCGGCAAGAGAAGGTATTTCTGTTTGAAATGAAAAATTTGCAGCATTTTATCCGCAGCCTATACAACATTGCGACATCGAAATTTGTGATTGTTGATAACTATTATGGTTTCCTGGCTGCCGCCCGGTTTAAAAAAGGGGTGGAATGCA
>NZ_ALAS01000088.1 GCF_000290615.1 Heyndrickxia coagulans DSM 1 = ATCC 7050 | reverse complement strand
CCAAACTTTCTGCATGGTCAACGCTTAAACCCAGTATTTCACGTGTATTCTTCTCTGTAATGGCAGTCGCAATATAAACAGCCTTTGATACGACCTTATGGTGCTCCCGTACTTTTATATACATGGCGTCCACAAACACATAAGGGTAATAGGTTGTATTCAACGGTCTCTCGGCCCAAGCATTCACAATGGGATCCAGTTTTTGCGTAAGGGAAGAGACAAACGACTTGGATACATTC
>NZ_ALAS01000087.1 GCF_000290615.1 Heyndrickxia coagulans DSM 1 = ATCC 7050 | reverse complement strand
GCGTGCTCGAATAAGGCCCAGCCCATACTTGCGCTTGCCTTCGCCAAATTTGCCTTCAACGGCATTACGTTCAGAGGCATCCTGCCTTGCCACATGTTCTAAGGTTTTGTCTTCCATTTTGGATGGGCGTCCTAACCTTGGCCCACTCAGACGAATGCCAAGAGATTTGCAGTATGCCAGATTATTACGGTTTCGGTAAATTTTATCTG
>NZ_ALAS01000086.1 GCF_000290615.1 Heyndrickxia coagulans DSM 1 = ATCC 7050 | reverse complement strand
ATTCGCCCACAAGCGTACATTTAAATGATAGAGCGTCTTCCCATTTTTTTCCACTCATCTGCCCTTCGAGTAAAATTTTACACATACTATTTCACAGATGATGACCGGCAGTTACGCCATTCAATCATGCTGCGAGATGTTGCCTATATTATAACGGCAGAAATGCATCTAATGAACCCGACGATGGAAAATAAGAGGAAGTATGCATCCATGTTTTTGCGGAGAGTGGCCAAAGGGCAGTGCTTTTATCGCCCTTATCTCGGGACAAGGGAATGTTCACTTCACTTTTCCCTGCCTGAAGACGATGATCAGGCAATACCCGATACAATGGATATTGGCCCAATGTTATTCGACTTAAAATATCCCGCAGATCCCGGACAAAAAAATGCGCGTGCGATCCCCTATTTCTTTAATGCCAAATTGGACCGGGGTATATTGCATGTGCCCGAGTATTTATATAAGGAGGTGGATGGCTGAATGTATATGCGCAGATTGGTGGAGTTCGCCGAACAGCATGCCAATGATTTGCCGCCTGTCGGATATGCCCGGAGAAGTTATCAATGGTTTGTTGTAATTACACATGATGACCGTTTTGAATTTATTCAGGCTGATCGGGGGGAACAGCGTGTTATCCCGAATCGCAGCCGTGCATCGGGTGTGTCGCCTATTTTGCTTACTGACAAGGCGGAGTATGTATTCAAGCTGCCTAAAAATCCCGCCAATGCAAAAAGAGCAGCGGAATGCCACCTTGCATATATGAAGTTATTGAAAGAATGCTGTGAGGCCACACGCAATGAACTTGTTCAAAAGATCGTGCAGATATTGGAAAGGCAAGACTGGCAGATTCCAGACGGTATGAAATCTACTGATGTGATCTTGTTTCGGACGGAAGCGGGCGATTTTCCCCATGAAGACAATAAAGTAAAAAAGTTTTGGGAGGATTTTCTAATAAAGAATAGCTCAAAGGAAGAGAACGATAGTGTTTGCTTCATTTGCGGACGTTCTGCACCGGCAGTAAAACGCCATACCATTGAATTTTCTGTGGGAAAAGAAAGGACAAAGCTTATTTCTGCCAATGAAAGTGCCTATCTTTCATACGGATTGGAAAACTCGGAGATTGCACCTACTTGTTTTGAATGTGAACAAAAATACGGGCAAGCGCTCTCGTACTTATTGAGAAAATATGCAAACAAAAAGCAGCACGGCGGCCCGCATATGATGGAAATCGGCAATGTAACATACGTTTATTGGGCAAGGCAAAACGATCCGGAAACGACCAGCATGTTTACGTTTCTATCCGACCCGGATCCTGTTGCAGTCCGGAGAATTCTATCATCGCCGTTCAAACGGGCCGAAAATCACGGTTCTTTAGATCGTATATGTATTTTAGCACTTTCAGCAAACAAGGCCAGAATGGTTGTCCGCGACTATGCAGAGCCGCCTGTATGGAAGGTGAAAAACCAAATCCGGCAATTTTTTGATGCACAACAAATTGTGGGAGCGCCAAAACCGGCCAGCATTTATTTATTGGCGGCGTGCATGTACCGTGACGGCAGAAAGGAAATGCAGAAGGAAGATGTTCAGGACTGGATGAACTGGGCACTTTATGGCAAAAGACTCTCAGAGCGGATCGTAGCAAAAATCGTGAGAAGAATTCAGGCAAGGGGCGGTATGACATGGATACATGCAGCAGCAATAAGAAGCTGGCTAATTAGCCAAAACAAGGAGCATTCCTGTAATGAAGGAAATTTGAGGTTTGCACAAAAAAGAGCCCCCCTGGTATGATACGAGGTGTCCAGAGCTTCAAAA
>NZ_ALAS01000085.1 GCF_000290615.1 Heyndrickxia coagulans DSM 1 = ATCC 7050 | reverse complement strand
AGTTTAAGGCAATAAAAGAGCTGGAACAAAGTAAGGATCAGAATTCATTAGTTTGGGTGAATGATATTGCCTACAAAGACAGAACGGTCAATCTGATGGAGGCCACAATGAAAACAGAGGATGGGAAATCGAAAGAGTATGTATTTATAACGGATATTAAAATCACGAAAAAGAACGTGGAACGACTCATCGCTGCAGGAAGAAGCCGCTGGAAGATTGAAAATCAAGGATTTAACGAACAAAAAAATAATCGTTACAATATAGAACATGCCAATAGCCAAAACTACACAGCCATGAAAAATCATTATTTATTAGTTCAAATAACAGATATTATTAGACAGCTGTTTGAAAAAGGTTCGTCAATCTTAAAAGCACTCAAAAAAACGGCAAAAGAAAAATCCTCAAATCTGTTGGAATCGTTTCGGACACGCATTTTAACAGACGAGGATTTCACCCATTTAAGTAAGCCAATACAAGTAAGGTTTACTTAATGGTTATATTATAGCAAAGGATGTGATGTAAAAAAAGGTTTTTT
>NZ_ALAS01000084.1 GCF_000290615.1 Heyndrickxia coagulans DSM 1 = ATCC 7050 | reverse complement strand
ATGATCAGGTTGATAGGTCCGGGGTGGAAGCGCGGTGACGCGTGCAGCTGACGGATACTAATCGATCGAGGACTTAACCAAATAGAAAAGTGAAGGGTGCCTTGCTAAGGGCGCGTTGGAGCTGGACAATTTTCAAAGCTATTCTCCGTTTACAGTTTTTTCTCCCATCCGGTTTTCAGGGAACACATCCCAAAATAAAATACAGGTCCGGTGATGATGGCGG
>NZ_ALAS01000083.1 GCF_000290615.1 Heyndrickxia coagulans DSM 1 = ATCC 7050 | reverse complement strand
TCTTAGCAAAGGAGTGGCTTTCATGGCTCTTTTTTTTTCAAAAAAAAATCATTCTTTTCCGTTTTACAATATTTACCATGGGAATGAGTAGCCTAATCTATTAAAACTAGTCTAAAACTGACCGAAATTAAAAAATTTAGATGTTGGTAATAAGCGAATTAATCCATTGAAATCAAAACTCGCCATTTCTTTTTTATATTTATCATAATTTTCTTACCAATATCTGTTTTCTTTAGTGGAATAAATCCACGATCTTTAATTGTCTGACTGCCTACTGCTTCAGGGGGTATAGCATTTTGGCAAAGGCTC
>NZ_ALAS01000082.1 GCF_000290615.1 Heyndrickxia coagulans DSM 1 = ATCC 7050 | reverse complement strand
ATTGGAAAAATAACTTTGGCTAAAGCCAACCGAAATTCATCTCCCACCTACTCATTGGTGCTATTCGCACCTTCACATTCCTTGAGGATGAGAGACTTCTTTCGGAAAGCCGTTAAAATCCATGCCGGGCAACCGGTTTTTAACCTCCAGGGAGATTCCGGCTTTCCCGGTTCGGCATGCCCGGGCCGCTGTCTGAAAAAAAATGAAGAGGCCTGAGCACCCATTTGGAATTGGAAAAGCGTTTTACCAGGCCGCCACCATGCCGTCCGCACGCGATTCCGTGCCGCCCATCAGTACGCCCGTGTCCAGGTTGCGCCAGATGATCTGGCCGCGGCCGAAACCGCCAGTATCCGCAGCCACTTGGACATCGTGCCCTTTTCGGATCAGCCCTTGCACAAGGTGATTCGGAAAATGGGGTTCTACCAGCACTTTTTTCCCCTCCGTCCATTGCCATCTCGGGGCATCGAGCGCCTGCTGCGGATGAAGATGAAAATCAATCGTGTTCATGATCACTTGGAAGTGGCCCTGCGGTTGCATATAGCCGCCCATCACCCCAAACGGCCCGACCGCTTCCCCGTCTTTTGTTAAAAAGCCGGGAATAATCGTATGATACGTCTTTTTGCCGGGTTTCAATGCATTCACATGCGTTTCATCCAAAGAAAAATCATGCCCCCGGTTTTGCAAAGCAATTCCTGTGCCCGGAACGACAATGCCGGAGCCGAATCCCATATAATTGCTTTGGATATAAGAAACCATATTCCCTTCCCCGTCCGCTGCCGCCAAATAGACAGTGCCGCTCTTTGGCAGTTCATACGGTTCCGGATCCAGCGCCAGATCCCCGATCAGCCTGCGCCGGTTTGCAGCATAGCCTTCCGAAAGCAAGTGTGCAATGTCCGCCTTCATTTCACCGGCATCTGTAATGAACGCTTTGCCGTCTGTAAAAGCGAGTTTCATTGCTTCAATTTGTTTATGATAGGTATCCACGCAGTCTTTTTCACGAAATTCAAATCCTTGCGCAATATTGAGCGCCATCAACGCAACAAGCCCCTGCCCGTTCGGTGGCATTTCCCACACCTCATAGCCCCGGTAGCTGGCGGAAATCGGCTCCACCCATTCGGGATGATAAGCCTCCAAATCTTCCCTGCTTAAAAAGCCGCCCCATTTCCGGATACAGGCACTGATTTTTTCTGCAAGCGGCCCCCTGTAAAAACTTTCTGCTTTCGTTTCCGCAATTTCCTTTAATGCCGCGGCATGCCCGGGCGATTTCCACACTTCCCCGATTGCCGGCGCCCTGCCGTCCGGCGCAAACGTGTCAAACCATGGCCGGAACATTTCTTCTTTAAAAATCGTTTGAAACTGGCGGAATGCCCTTTCCCAGTATTTTCCCAAAACCGGCGAAAGCGGGTACCCCTCTTCCGCATACCGGATTGCCGGTTGCACAACGTCTGCCAGCGGGAGCCGCCCGAATTTTTCCGATAGCGCCGCCCATGCTGCCGGCGCGCCTGGCACCGTAATCGGGACCACCCCATAAGCCGGCATTTTTTCATACCCTTGTTTTTTCACGGCCTCAATGGAAATCGACTGCGGTGCGGGCCCGCTTGCATTTAAACCGTGCAGTTTCCCGCCCGCCCAAACAATGGCGAATGCATCTGAACCGATGCCGTTCGAGGCCGGCTCCACGACCGTTAAGGCGGCGGCTGCGGCAATAGCGCCATCAATCGCATTGCCGCCTTTTTGTAAAACTTCAAGGCCGGCCTGGGCAGCTAGCGGCTGTGAAGTGGCAACCATTCCTTTTTTGGCAAAAACGGTATTTCTGGTGGATACATAAGGATGATACAAGTAATCCAGGTCCATCATCTTTCCCCCTCGTATAGAAATGTCTGTCCCTGCACTGGCCTTTCCTGCAAGCGGATGCCTTGCCGGCTGCCCGCCCCCCGGTTCCCAGTCCGCCATCCGGGCTTTTCTCGCTTCCTGCTTGCCTTTTTTCTTCTCTATCCTAAACATAGGCACCGGCTCATTTTCACCTTTCTGCCGGGGCCGCGTCCACTGCAGCATGGCGGCTCATTAGACAAAAGAGCCATGTCTGCCAAGGGTTTTGTCCCGATAGAAGCTCCAATTGACAAAACCACCGGCGAAGCAGGGCGAATTGTCTAATTAGGTCTTCTATCCTGAACATAGGCACCGGATCGTTTTCACCTTTCTGCCGGAGCCGCGTTCCTTGCCGGCTCGCGTTGTGTGCTAAAAAACCGCCCCCGGCCCGCTTTGCTTTCACCGGATAGGCCCATGCTGCAAAAGCACCCGCGGATTCACCGCGGGTGCTTGCTTCGCCATTCCCTTATTTTGTTTCAATCAGCCCGTATTTGCCATCTTTGCGGCGGTATACGATGTTCGTATGATTTGTTTCCGCATCGGTGTAAATGAAGAAGTTGTGACCCAAAAGGTTCATTTGCAGCACTGCTTCTTCACTGTCCATCGGTTTTAAGTTAAAATGTTTGGTCCGCACAATTTGCAGTTCTGAGTCTTCTTCTTTCCTGGCTTGTTTTTCTTTCAGTACAGCGTCCGGAGTGAACAGTTCCCTCGTGCTTCCTTTTTCACGCAGTTTCCGGTTTACTTTTGTTTTATGTTTGCGGATTTGCCGCTCCAATTTGTCAGCAATCCGGTCAATTGCCGCGTACATATCCTCATTGGTTTCTTCCGCGCGCAATACGAGCTGCGGCATTGGAATTGTAATTTCCACTTTGGAAGTTTTATCCGGATTGACTTTAAGTTTTACATTGACGGAAGTGTCTGGCGTTTCTACGAAATACCGATCCAACTTGTTCACTTTTTTCTCAACATAATCCCGAATCGCCGGAGTTACCTCAATGTTTTCGCCACGAATGTTGTAGTTCTTCATGTGGACCCCTCCTCATCAACTGGCAGCCCCTTGCATACCGCGGTATGCTCGTACTTTCACTTTAAGCGGTAAAAGCGCTGCCTTCTCTAATAATCTTACACTATTCACTATATATTTGCACATTTCCTGTCTAAATTCCTTCTTTTTTGGTGAATTTTTCTTAGAAATATTTGTCATCCCCCTGTTTCCGCTGTAAAAAGCAGCCATCATGCCGGTTTACACGGCCTTTCCCGAAAAAAAGAAGTTCTGCATCGATCAGAACTTCTATCTTTTTCGGTCATAAAACCTTCCATCATTTAACTGCAGGGACTGGTACGGATTTATATACTGCTTCATGGACGTTTTCTTTTTCGCAGCTTGCTGAATATCGTTCCGGATGCCGGACAGCGTTTTCTGCATCAGGGGCTTCAATTGTTTGTCAAGATCCATGATTTTTCTTCCAAGCCATTGCGCTTCAGCGGAAAAAGGCGGTTTCATGGCAGCAAGCAGCGCCCCGCGCCGGTCGAGGAGCCGGTGGACGTTTTGGATCAAGGTTTCCCTCGGCTGTTCTTTATGAAATTCCGAAAGCAGCGCTTCCGTCAGCTCCAGGCAGGCGGCAAGATCGCCCATCATACTTTGCCGCCCTGCCCGTATGTTTGCCGGCGGTTTGCCTGGATGACCTGCTTCCAGGTGTCGCGGAAACCCGTTACCAACTCTTCCGCTGTATCGAGTTTTGACATATCATTTTTCACATTGGCCTGGATCAGTTCGCGCAGGATAAAATCGTAAAGGGAAAGCATCTTTTCTGCATCTTCAAATTTGCCCGTATCGAGCGTCATCATCAATTCGCGGATGATGTTTTGCGCTTTTTGGATATTTTGATTTTTTTCTTCAAAATTTTTGTTTTCAATGGCTTTTTTCGCCAAATGGATAAATTTCAGGCAGCCATTGTACAGCATCAATGTCAGCTCACCCGGCGATGCGGTTGCAATCGAGTTGTTCTGGTACGCCTGGTATGGATTACGTGTTGCCATTTGCGGCCCCTCCTTTAACTATTGCTGAAAAAGCTGGATAGATAAGTATATTGGCTGTTGTATTTTTGGATTGCTTGCTCCATCGCTGTAAACTGCGCATAATAACGGTCTTCAAGCTTGCCCAGTTTGTCGTTCATGTCACTGATTTTATCCGTCAAATCGTTGATGTTTTTCCCGATCGTGAACTGGGTGTTCACATAAGTGGATTTCCCGGCTTTGTCAACGATCGTGTTATAAGTATTATTGACGCTGTCGTACAGCCTTTGGACAATGCCTTTTTCCGATGTTGTGCTGCCGGTCGCGCGAAACAGCAGTTCAACCGAATCCGGATCGTTTTGGATCGCGGCCTTCAGCTTGTCTTCATTAATTTCTAGCTTGCCGCCTTTAAGCCAGTCGGAAGTCGTTGTGATGCCGATGCTTGATAGCTGGTTGTATTCGGATGAAATATTGGCGTTATTTACTTTTGAATAAATCAATGACCGCATGTTCGACAAGGAACTTTTCAGCGTCATATCATTCCTTAAAAGGCCGCTTCTCGCTTTTTTATCCCATTGGTCCTGCTGCGTGTTCGTCAATTCCTTGCGTTGGTCGTCCGTAAGCGGCGCATAATCCGGGTAGCGGTCTTCATTCAGCTTCGACTGCACGGCATCAATCAGGCTGTTATACTGGTCCACAAAATTTTTGATGTTGTTGTAGATGGTGTCCACGTCGTTGGAAACCGAGATGGTGACCGGCGAGTCGAATTCGCTTTTTAACGTATAGGTGACGCCGCTGATGGTGAAGGTGTTTGATGTCCGTTCGGTATCCAACCCATTTATGTTGAACACGGCATTCGTACCACCGTATTCAGTGCTGCCGCTAAATTTTAATGTATCCCGCAAAAAATCGTAAGTATCTGTATCAGAAGAAATAATGATTTCTTTACCATCCACAGATGAAGACGAATTAAAATTACCGGTCTCTTTTCTCGTCAGCGTAAACATATCTTTATATTCGTCATAATACATTGTCAAACCTAAGTTTGAATTGTTCACTTTAGAAATGACATCATTTAACGTTTTATCCGCGCCGATATAAAAATTGCCGTTCACCAGCCCGCTTGAAGTATACGTTTTTAAGTTAAAAGAAGTGTAATTTTGCTGGTAGCTGATTTGGATAGCAGAACCGCTATAAATTGACCCGAAATCGCTATTAAAATCAATTTTTCCCGTTTCCGGATTAAGGGTGCCGATCTGGGTCGAACCAATGAATAAATTCATATTTCCGTCCGTGCCTTGGGAGAGTGAGACGTTATTGTTTCCAACTGTCATAGTAAATGAATCGGTGATAATGTCCCCAAAGTCCAATTGTATTGATTTCGTATCAGACGAGACGGTTGCACTTTTTGTTGCTTTATCCACCACGTATTCAACACTAATGCTCGTCCCGGCGGAAATATTTGAATTAAATTTTAATGTTGCCTGCCCGCCAGCAGTTGTAAGTAAAACCTGGTTATCACTGAGCGTAACGGACGGATCTGTCACCACTTCATAAGTTTTTCCGTTCATTTTTACATTCATTGGCATATTACTGTTAAGTGTGCCCTTTAAGTCAAACGTAACAGACGTTGGATCTGTGGAGTCCCCTTTGGCTGTTATGGTATCCGATATTACTCCCCCTTGGCTCCATTCGATTGACCCGCTGAAATTTCCTGACTGTTTCCATAAGGATTGATTCAAATCAACCTTATTGGATGAATCTGTTGAAATTGGGGCTTTGGCTACCCTCGTCGCTGCCGTCGCCAATTGTTTTACACTTTGAATTGTCGTTGACCCCAGCGATGCATTATTCGCCGCTGTTGCCGTTACATAGCTTTCATTTGATGAAGTCGTCGTGCGTGCCCTGTACTTGGAAGTCAATTTCATGTTGGACAGCGTGGAGCGGAAGTCAAAATATTTTTGGTTCAGCGTCCGGTAGTCTTCTTCCTGCCACTCCAAAATTTGCTTTTGCTGCTGCAGTTTGACCAAAGGCTGTTTTGCCGCGGTCATCATTTTTTCGACAATGGAATCGATGTCCATGCCGCTCGCAAGCCCTGTAATTCTTTGTATGGATGACATTCTATCCCCTCCTTTATACCTTTTCATCAGCCAGAATCCCGACATGGTGCAGCATATCGGCATACGTATCCAAAATCCTCTTCGGCGGAATTTCTTTAATCACCTGGTCCGTCTTGTCGTCGATAATCGTAACATAATATTCTTTTAGCTGGTCATGAAATTGAAATTTTAAATGGGTGGAGGATCCGGACAGGAAATGGTTCAGCTGGTCCACCGCTTTTTTCACTTTTTCTTTCGTTTCTTCATTGGCGGGAAGGATTTGTTCCCTGGTTTGTTTTGTCACAATTGGCCTGGCCTGATCCGCCCCGGTTGCCTTTTGTGCCTGCGGTGTACTGGTTGCAAGAGGCGGATGCGCAGCCTGCCACTGCGTCGCTCCAATCATAGCAAGTTCTCCTTATGTTCCGGCGTTCCCGCCATGCCTTGTTTCATGGCGGAACAAAACCGCTTTTTTGTCTACTATTTGTATCGGATGTTTCCAACCGTTTTTAACATCCGCCGCTTTAAAATTTCACTTTGGCGAATGCCTTACCTGAAGCCGGAGGGGTTTTTTCAGAGGTGTCCATGCCGGAACGGGTGAAGCAGTGCAAATTTTTGGGATAAAAGGCAAATACCCATACAGGCACCGGGTTTTTCACATATGCTTTATCGTCAAAAAATAATGGGGTTGAGGAGGAAAAAACTTTGAATACAGGTTATCAAGAAGTTCCTTATTATGAAACATTTAACCATGAAGATGTAAGATTGCCCCCATGGGGATTTGGAGGCTTCGGATTCAGGCCATGGGGTTTTAGGCCGTGGGGATTCAGGCCATGGGGATTCGGTTTTGACCCGTTCCTCGGAGGGTTTGCAGGCGGCCTGGCAACATCGGCATTGCTCGCACCTGCGCTTTACGGCGGCTACGGCTTCCCGTACGGCGGCTACGGCTATTTCTGGTAGTCCGACGCAAGAAGCCGGCCTTTAAGCCGATTTCAACTTTGCGCCGGCCTCCCGTTTAAGAAATAGAGTAGCGGATCATTTGCTGGTTTTAATAAGCGATGGTCGTTGGACACAAGGCGTAAAGATTCCGTTTTCATATAATCGCCCGGAACCGGCTAAATGCCGGTGTTTTTTCTCTTTGGCACTTTCTTCACGCACCGCCTTTGCCGTTTACGCCCGCCTCGATACATAACGGTTTTCTTTTATCCAGAACCGGTACGGGTAATGTTTGGCTTCACCGGTGTTATCGATTCCGATGCGCGGGCCGGTTTCGATTTGTTCCGGTTCGTAACCTTCCGCAATAAAGAGCGGGCGTTCGTAAAATACGCGCCCGTAGTCTTCCATTGTAATGCCTAATGCTTTTGTTAACTTCCCGGGACCGTTTGTGAGTTGCTTTGCTTCCTTGACTTTCCGGCGGGCAAACATCAGCTCCGTTCCAATAAAAGGTTCCACGGCACGGATCAGGATGGCTTCCGGTGTGCCTTCCCGGCCGCTGACGACATTCACGAGGCAGTGGGTGTGCATTTGGTATGTATACACGTGGCCCGGGCCATAGTACATGATTTCCGTTCTTTTCGTCCGCCGGTTTCCATAACTGTGCGCGGCCCTGTCCCATGCACCCATGTATGCTTCCGTTTCGGCAATAAAACCGGCCGCCGTTCCTTCTTCCGTCTCTTTGACGAGCAGGCAACCGAGAAGGGCACGCGCCAGCTCCAGCGTATCTTTTTTAAAAAAAGCCGCCGGCAAAGGCATAAGCGGGGCTTTTCTCACATGAATGCCTCCTTTCTATATGGGGCGCTACTTTCCGTACATTAATGATACCCGGCAAAGGGCACTTTAACTCCTTTCTCCATATCATATGGTATCCGGCCAAAAGCATCTTTCCGTGCAATAAAGGATCTTTCACGCGCTTAAACATGCGGCAGCGGTTTCACCGAGCACAAACGAAAACCGGAGTGAACTCTCTTCCCATGCAATGAACGATTGATATCCCGAACGCTTCGAAAACCCCTTCTTCCCATCCATGCAAAAACAGCTTTCCATCCGGCAATGGTTCCTTCGTATTTTTAAACATGCCTTGCACGATAACGGTTACGCTGCTGCGATTGCGGAATCCGGAACCAGACGCATCTTTCCATCCAGCAATGGTTCCTTCGTTGTGAACTACCCACCACTTATCAACCTTACGGTTTGATTGAAGTGGGGGCTTCTCGACTTATCGTTGCTTTTACTAGCCAACGAAAACTGA
>NZ_ALAS01000081.1 GCF_000290615.1 Heyndrickxia coagulans DSM 1 = ATCC 7050 | reverse complement strand
AAAAAAAAAAAAAAAAAAAAAACAGGCCATAAAGGCCTGTTTTTTATAATTTCGAAACGTTCGCAGCTTGTGGTCCGCGGTTGCCTTCTTCAATATCAAAAGATACGGATTGGCCTTCTTCCAAAGTTTTAAAACCTTCGCCCTGAATCGCTGAGAAGTGAACAAATACATCGCTTCCGCCTTCGCGTTCGATAAATCCGTAGCCTTTTTCCGAATTAAACCATTTTACTTTACCTTGTTCCATTTTGTTTCCTCCTAATGTGTTTGAACACAAAATTACTATCCTTGCTCAAGTGATTTCAGGGGGTCAGTTTTAAAACTTTTTCCTTCCTTACCATACCGAACAAAAATAATTCTTTATTATAATAGCAGATTATGTATGGGGAGTCAAGACGAATTGATTATTTTTTTCTTCATTTTATTTTTTCTCCACTAAATGCCATGATTTTTTCCGGATTGAAACCTTCATGGCTGCCGGATCCATCCGCCTGAAAAAATTACGCTGCAAAAATGGGGAAAAGATGCCTGCTTGCAGGCATCTTTTCCGGTAAAGCATTTTATTTTTCTTCCCTGTATCCGTGGCCCGGAAAATTCCCGTAGCCGCCGTGGCCGTAATGCCCGGAATGGTAATGGTGGTGATGTCCGTATGGGTAACCGTGCGAATGGCCGTACGAATAACCGCCGTATCCGCCATAATGGTGATGATGCCCATACGGCACGGATAGCCGCCATAATACTGACTGGAATCTGCCAAATTTGTCACTCCTTTATCCATTGCTGCTTTTACAATATGGCAGTTGGAAGCGCATCGTTTGTGCATCCGCCTGCAAGCGGGAAAACAGGCGCCGGTTTAAACGGCCCGGATGTGCGTCTGCATTGTAAACCCCTTGCCAGGCCGGCCTGCTTTCGGGCATACCGTAAGGGCAATAAACATGCGGTTATATATATGAGAAACAATCATGCAATAAGCTTATTCAGTGACAATGGTTTCGCAAAAATGCAAGCGTTGGCCGGCCGTATCCAGTGTGACCGAGATGCCGAGCGGAAGCGCCAGATTCGGAGTGCCGTGCCCGGATTGTATGCCGGCAAGCACCGGCTTGCCGATCCCGCAAAAAAATTTTTCCAGGACTTCCTGTGCCGTAAAGCCATCCGCATATGCTTCCGGCTCACAGTCCGTCCATTGGCCGAGCAAAAACCCGGAGGCGTCATCCAGTTTTCCGGAAAGCTGAAGCTGGGTCAGCATCCGGTCGATCGCATAAGGTTCTTCATGCACTTCTTCAAGAAAAAGAATTTTCCCGCTTGTATCAATTTCAAACGGCGTTCCCATCAGTGCGCAAATCAATGACAGATTCCCGCCTGTAAGCGGTGCTGTCACGGCCCCTTCACTCCACGCCTCCCCCGTGTAACTGCCGGCAGGAACACCGGTTGACGCCAGCTGCAGCAATGATTGTACCGAAAGATCATCTTCTTTGATAAATTCGACAGCCGCCATCGGGCCATGGATCGTGGCGAGGCCGCATTTTTGCTGGAAAGCAATATGCAAGGCTGTAATATCGCTGTAACCGATGAATAATTTTGGATTCTCCCGGATCCATTCAAGGTCCAGATACGGCAAAATTTGCGTCGCCCCGTATCCGCCACGCAAACAAAGAATCGCCTGCACGTCATCGTCTGCAAACATCGCATGAAGATCGGCCGCCCGTTCAAGCGGCGTGCCGGCCATATACCCGCCATAAACTTTTCCCGCATTTTCTCCGGTTTTTACCCGGAAACCGAGCCGCCGCAATATGGCAATTGCAGTCTGAATCCTTTCGATTGAAACCGGGCTTGCAGGCGCGACCAGCCCGATCGTATCCCCGGCCTGCAGCCGTTTTCCTTTTCTCATCCTTCTCCCCCCTGGTTGATGAATTGCAGTACGATTTGCTCTTCCGCTTGATGTACTGCTTCTTCATCCAGTACATTATTGATCAAAATAGAAAAAATCAGCTTTTTCCCGGATGTTGCCTGCATATAGCCGGAAAGTGTGCTGACGCCTGTAATCGACCCTGTTTTGGCAAAAACCCGTCCTGCAGCGGCCGTCCCCTTAAACCGGTTTCTGAGGGTTCCGCCTTCCAGCCTGTTTTCAGCCCCTGCAACGGGCAGCGCATCGAAAAAGCACGGAAACCAGTCTTTTTCCTGTATCCGGTATAAAAGCGCCGTCAAATCATTTGCCCGGACCAAATCGGCGTGGGATATGCCCGAACCGTCGCGGAGCATCATCAGGTCAGGATCCATGCCAAAGTTTCTTGCAACGCCGCGGATTACTTCAAGCCCTTTTTCCCAGCTTCCTTCCCCTTTTTCCGTTTTCCCCATTTCTTTTACAAGCATTTCGGCGATGGTGTTATTGCTGAATTTTAAAAACGGCGCCATGATGCTTGATAAAGGTGGCGATTGGGAAAAAAGAACCGGAACTGCCGCATCCTTCACCCTGCCCGTTTTGATCGTACCTTGCACGGTGATCCCGTTTTCCTCTAAAGTTTTTTTGAAAACAGACAGCACCCATGTCGCCGGGTCCCAGACCGCTTTCCATTGCCGGACTGCGGCTGAATCGGCAGTAATCGTCCCGCTTGCCGTAAACGTATTCCCGCCGTGTGCCCGGCTGATTACGATATCGTCCTCTTCCTGCTTGCCATCCGGCACGGTTCGGACATGGTTGTCCAGTTTAACCATCCCGCTTTCCGGAACCATTTTGATCCGCGCTTTCATGCCGGGTTTTTTTGCCGGGGCGACTTCAAAAATGGCCGTCCCTGCATCATAATCGCGGTCAGGCGATAACGTTAAAGCCGAAATTTGTGCCCCGTAATATTCCTGCTCATCGCTCCACGGCAAGTCAAGTGAATACCGAATATCGTCATAGCGCGAATCATCCCCGACCAGGTCCCCCTGAATACGCCGGATCCCCTGTTTCTTTAATTCAGCCGCCCAGTCCGCTAAATCGGATTTTAATAAAGCAGGATCTCCTCCCCCTTGTATGTATATATCACCGTAAAGCGTACCGTTTTCGATCGCGCCCGTGCGGTACACGCCCGTTTTAAAACGGGCATTTCCCCCGAGTGTTTCAAGCGCGGCGGCCGCGGTCAGCAGTTTCATATTGGACGCAGGGCGCAATAGCGTGCTGCCATTTTGTTCGTAGAGCAGTTCCCCGGTATCAGCCGAACGGACGCTGATCGCAACAATCCCGCCTTTTAAAGGGGCGGCCTGCAAAATGTCGGCAATTTTTGCGTCTGTTTCTTTTTTTCCGCGGCCTTCCCTGTCCCCTGCTGCACAGGGCCCGGTTCCCTGAATAAATAGGAATGCCATCGTCCATATCACAACCCATCTTTTATGCAATACATTTCCCTCCGTATGAAATTCTGCCTTGCTTTATCATATTCCTTCTTCTTTTTAATCTTTCCGTAAACGCTGTTTTGGCTGCGATCTTCTTTTTTCCAATGATTCATTTCGCGTTTTTAAATATTTTTTTCCAAATTAGTAGAACAAGCATGCCTGTATAGTATAAAATGCTTGTGGGGGTGTAATCATGTACCGGTTTGGCTATTACGTTGTTGCCGCCATTTTGTGGCTGCTTGGCGGCAAAATCAAAAAAGAAAACAAAGAGAAAATCCCTGCGGCTCCGTTTGTGGTCGTTTGTACCCACCAAACATGGCTGGACATTATTTACCTGGCGATTGCCATCTGGCCTGTCCAAATTCATTATATGGCGAAACAGGAACTTTTTTCTAAAAAATGGATAAAATGGCTGTTCACGAAGTTGCACGCTTTTCCAGTCAATCGTGAAAATCCGGGCCCGAGCTCGATTAAAATTCCAATGAAACTTTTAAAAGAAGGGAAAGTCGTCGGCATTTTCCCTTCCGGAACACGCAAAAGCGAACATGTTTCTTTAAAACGCGGTGCCGTGACGATAGCTTTAAAAGCAAATGTTCCGCTTGTCCCGGCTATTTACGAAGGGCCGAAAACATTGAAAGAAGTCATTGCGAGAAAGCCAAAACGCGTGCGCTTTGGCGACCCGATCAGGCTGGCAGACGGAAAAAAAGGAACAAAAGAAGAAATCGAAAAAACGATTGTTCTGCTGCAAGACACTTTTGAAACGCTGAAAAAACAGTAAAAATCTTTTCCGCTTTCCGGAGGCAGATGAAAAAGTCCAAAAGAAAACAAAAAAACGGCGAGGCACCACATTCAAAGTGTCTCACCGTTTTTTTGCATCCGATCTCTTGTAAAAATAAAACATCACTTTTTCAGTGCCCCTGCCCGCCGGCGGAAGGGTTTTTCCTTTTTTAATTGAAAAAACAGTCCATCTTTTCTTATAATAAAAGGGAGTACTTGCCAAGGAGGAGAGCGTCATGCTAAGCGGTTGGTTTTCTGCTTTTATTTTAATATGGATCCTCTGTCTGGTTTTTCTCTTTTCAGTTGGCGGCTATTTTATGTTCCGAAAATTTTTGAAAAGGCTTCCGAAAGAAGACGGAAAATCGATACTTGACCAGCAGGAAGAGACAATCCTTAAAACGCGGCACCTCTGGACGCCGGAGTACAGAGAACTGCTTGAAGAACTAGTAAGCCCTGTCCCGGAATTGTTCCGCGATGTGGCCAGGAAAAAAATCGCGGCAAAAATCGGGGATGTGGCGCTTTCCAAAAATGCAAAGAAAATGACACTGGACAATATCATTCAGGGCTATATCCTCGCCACGCCAAGAAGGGACCATAAATTCCTCCGAAAAAAATTAAAGCAGCTGGACATCGATGACAGCCGCTACGAGCATTTGTTTGCGCAGGAAAAAACAAAATCGGCCCGGTAAATGAAAAAACATCATTCGGTAAAAGCGAATGATGTTTTTCAAGCACGGACCCCTTCATCCAGTTCCTGTATGAGCCGCCTGTACTGAATATACATGGCGACGCGCCACGGCAGAATCATGCCGAATGCGAGCAGAAAAAACATGCCGCTGAGCTGCCCGATTTGAATCGAGGAGCTGAGTACCACCTTCATCAGCAACCGGATGAGAAGGAGCCCGATCAGAATAAACGGAAAAGCTTTCGACCGTTTTAAATATACATTTCCGTCACGGACTTCGAAACGGGAAGTTTTAATTAAAAATATGGAAAAGAACATTCCGACCACAAATGCTTCCAATACTTCGGCAGGCGTCACGCGAAAATACGGGACGACAAACATCAATGCCCCAGTACTCATAAAGACCGGCGGCAACAATATTTTTTTTGTGGAAACGGGCTTGTTCTGCCCTTTTAAACGGACAAAAATGACCAAAGACCCCATCAAAATCGCAACAATGAACGAGATGACAATGCCTTCCATGTCTCAACCCTCTTTAGTAACAGATTTTTAACAAAATAAATATAGCTACGGTAAATATAAGTTTCCTATGCTAATATTCAACCATAAAAGCGGGGTTGATGTCCAGCCGGAATGCCTGCCTCTCTTTTTTTGCGGCGCCTGTCAGTTCAAAACGCGTTCAACCGCTTCTAAAACACGCGTTTCATCAAAAGGCTTGACGATAAAATCCTTTGCGCCGGATTCTATTGCTTCGACGACCAGTTTTTGCTGGCCAAGCGCGGAGCAAATAATAATTTTTGCGTCCGGGAATTCGCGCACGATCTTTTTCACAGCTTCAATGCCGGTCATCTCCGGCATGGTAATGTCCATCGTAACGACATCCGGCCTGACTTCACGGTATAATTCAATCGCCCGCTGCCCGTTCTCCGCTTCGCCCACAACGGTATGGCCGCCGTTTTCCAGCATTTTCGCCAAAGTCATCCTCATAAATTTTGCATCATCCACAATCAACACATTTGCCATCGATCGAATTTCTCCTCCTCATTGATCCGTTAAAATGCAACCCGGATTAAAATCCCTGGAATCCCCCGAACAGCGCACTCATATAACCGGAAATGACAGGCATCCAGTCAAAAAAGAACAGGATTCCGGCGAATATCATCACAACACCGCTCCATTTTAATAGTTTCACGCTATATTTTTGCATCCACCCCAATCGTCCGATAAAAAAAGCAAGGACAAAAAAAGGGATGGAGAAGCCGAACACATATGCAGCCATATAGACGGACGCAGAAGCCGGATGGGCCACTGCCATCGCCAATACCGAGGCAAGAATCGGCCCGGTGCAAGGCGTCCAGCCGGCAGCAAACACAAGCCCGACGAGAAAAGAACCCAAGAATCCGGCCGGCTGCTTTTTTACATCGATTCGGTACACTTTCATAAAGATCCCCGGCTGAAAAATGCCCGCAGCAAGCAGCCCAAAAAAAATGAGCGCGACTGCACCGAGCTGCCGGATGGCATCCTGGTAACGGATAAAAAAACTCCCGATCCAGGAAGCACCAAACCCCAATGCAATAAAAACTGTGGAAAATCCTGCGAGGAACCAAACGGTATGCAGGATACTTTTCCACTCCCGCATGCCGCCCCCGCTTTTTAACCGGCTAACAGAAGCGCCGGTTATATAAGAAACAAAAGCAGGGTAAAGCGGCAGACAGCAAGGCGATATAAAGCTCATGAAACCTGCCCCGAAAGACAGCCATACTGTTACATCAGCCATCGGTTCACTCCCCATCCCGGCTCATTTCATTTTAACATAAACTGATTGAAAGAGAAAAAACATCACGAAAGCATAAAAATGGAACATGAAATCAAAAACCACCTTTTCTGTGCAGGAAATTGGCAGAAAAAGTGGTTTACAGAATCGTGAGAAGCTTAACAATGGTGATGGATATACCACAAAAGCCGGGTATCCAGCTTAAGATTTCATTTGTTTGTTCATGGCATTCATCATTTGATTAATTTTCTTCTGAGACGGCTTCATACCCATTTGCATCATCATCATTCTCAGCATTTGTTCATTAATCGGCGGATTTTTCTTCAGGTAATTCATCATATATTTACGGGCGATGAAAAACCCGATTGCTGCGCCTGCCAAAAGAGCAATAAGGGCTACAAGAACGAACACCCAAATCATAATATACCTCCTTCACTCACATACAGTGTACTAAATCCATTTGAATTATACAATACTTGTTTTCTTCTCACACGAATTTTCTTTCTTTAACCGGTTTTATCCAGCCGTATCGTTTATGGTCGTAATCGATTGCAAGCAGATTTCCTTTGAAGTTCCTCAGAATTTCAAAAACGGCGGTTTCTGTATCATAACTACCGGATACGTTCAGGCGGAGCATTCTTTCTTCTATGGTCACTTCCAGCACCTGCCCCTCTTTTTTTGAAAGAAGTTGGCAAGCGCCGGTTTTCGTCATGTTAATGGTGTCAGAAAATAACGGCTGCAAGACATGATGGACAGGCAAGAGCGGAATCTGCTTTGTAATATAATGGATCTGTCTGCTGAGGACATTTTTCAAACTTCCGGAAACGTGCGCATACTGGTGAAAAAGGTTAAAAAACATTTGTTCCCTGCCGTAATAATATTGTGCAAACTCCTCTTTTATCAGGTA
This sequence comes from Heyndrickxia coagulans DSM 1 = ATCC 7050, assembly GCF_000290615.1. Taxonomy (GTDB): domain Bacteria; phylum Bacillota; class Bacilli; order Bacillales; family Bacillaceae_C; genus Weizmannia; species Weizmannia coagulans. The sequence goes on along the minus strand of NZ_ALAS01000081.1, from coordinate 86,016 downwards.
GATAGAATAGGATCGCATATGATCTCACTCCCGCAACTTTGTTACCTTCACTATAATGGACGGGCCCCAAAAAAGTTGTCGTTTGTTGTAACAAAATTTAAAAAATTACTGTGGAACATTCGATTACACGTACATACAGGAAAATAAGCGTAAATGTATCAAAGCGTTGCTGCAAAATCGGTTGCGTCCAAGGGAGAAGCTAATTCAACTCAGCTCCGGTACTTCAAGCCCCCTATTCTTATACCCTTCCTTCATAAAAATGAGCCTGCTTTTGCGAATACCGCAAAAGCAGACCCGGAACGATTACATGCCCAATAATTTTTTTACACGTGCCACAACATTTTCAACGGTAAATCCGTATTTTTCCACAACGGTATTGCCGTTTCCGCTTGCGCCAAACGTATCAACCGACAAAATATCGCCTTCATCGCCGGTATACCTTTCCCAGCCGAATGGTGAAGCCATTTCAATGGCAAGGCGTTTTTTCACCTGTGCCGGCAATACGGATTCTTTGTATTCTTTGCTTTGCTGTTCAAAACGGTCCCATGACGGCATGCTGACAACAGCAGCATCAATCTTTTGTTCCGCCAATTGCTGCTGCGCGAGCACAGCCAGATGGACTTCCGACCCGCTGGCAAGAAGGAGAACGTCAGCCATTTCCTTTTGTGCAGGGGACACGACATAGGCGCCTTTTGAAACGCCTTCCAGCGCTTTTTCAGCCGTCCCTTTCAAGGTTGGCAGCCCTTGGCGCGTCAAAACAAGCGCAGTCGGATGGTTTTCAGATGACAGGGCCAGCCGCCAGGCAGCCGCCGTTTCATTGCCGTCCGCGGGGCGGATGACCGACAAGCCCGGCATCGCTCTTAAAGAAGGAAGCTGTTCAACCGGTTCATGCGTCGGCCCGTCTTCCCCGACTGCGATACTGTCATGCGTAAAGACGTATGTTACCGGGAGGCCCATAAGCGCGGCCAGGCGGATGGCAGGACGCAAATAATCCGAGAAAACAAAGAACGTGCCGCCGTATACATGCACACCGCCATGAAGCGCCATGCCGTTCATGGCTGCGCCCATCGCAAATTCGCGGACACCAAACCAGATATTGCGCCCTTCATAGGCATCCGGCATATAGTCCTTGTCTTCTTTCAACCGCGTATTGTTGGATCCGGCAAGGTCGGCAGATCCCCCGAACAAAGACGGCAAATGTTTGGATACGGCATTTAGCACTTCCCCGCTTGCCGCACGGCTGGCAAGGATTTTGCCTTCTTCATAGACCGGAATGTCCTTGTCCCATCCATCCGGAAGCTCGCCTTTTATCGCCTGTTTTAGTTCAGCCGCAAGCTGCGGGTATTGTTTTTCATAAGCCTCAAACAGGGACGCCCACTCTTGTTCCTTTTTCACGCCGTTTTCTACAACCAATTCACGGAACCGGGCGTAAACTTCATCCGGAACATAGAAGTCTTCTTCAAACGTCCATTTATACGCTTCTTTCGTCAGTTTCAGTTCATCTTCTCCGAGCGGAGCGCCGTGGGCAGCCGATTTCCCGGATTTGTTCGGGGAACCGTAACCGATGATCGTTTTCACTTCGATGAGTGTCGGCCGGCTTGTATCCGCCTTTGCTTCCTCGATCGCTTTTGCGACCTGTGCCATATCATTCCCGTCTTCAACCCGCAAATACTGCCAGCCGTATGCTTTAAACCGGTCGGCAACACTTTCGGAAAAGGCCTTGTTTAACTCGCCGTCAAGGGAAATGTCATTGGAATCGTACAATACAATGAGGCGTCCCAATTTTAAATGTCCCGCCAAGGAAGCAGCTTCGGCAGATACACCTTCCATTAAGTCGCCGTCTCCGCATAAAGCATATGTATAATGGTCAATGACGGGGAAATTTTCTTTGTTGTATACAGCCGCCAGATGCCGTTCTGCCATCGCCATCCCGACTGACATGGCAATCCCCTGCCCGAGCGGACCGGTCGTTGCTTCCACGCCTTCCGTATGCCCGTATTCCGGATGTCCCGGGGTTTTGCTGCCGTATTGCCGGAAATTTTTAATATCATCCATGCTTAATGCATAGCCGGATAAATGGAGCAGGCTATAAAGCAGCATGGAACCATGCCCTGCGGATAATACGAAACGGTCCCGGTTAAACCAGTGCGGGTTTTCCGGGTTTTGGTTCATAAATCTTGTCCAGAGGGTGTATGCCATTGGCGCAGCCCCCATCGGAAGCCCCGGATGGCCGGATTTTGCTTTTTCAATGGCGTCAATGGACAAAGTCCGGATTGTTGTGACTGCCAGTTCGTCCGTTTTATCAAACATCTGCTAACATCCTTTCTTCATGGGTTACAATTTTATATTAAGGCAAGTGAAACCCATAACACAACTCTTTTACCATTTTGTATGGATTTTGTAAGAAAGAAGCAGGATGGCGCCCCTTTAGTGCAGCTTTCTTTTTGTTTGGATTTGCTTTATTTTTTCCGGGGTAACGTCCTGGCCTTCGGGGTCAAGCACACGGACATTTTCAATCGTTTTTCTGAATGAAGAGCGGAACGCCTGCAAATACTCGCTTCGCAACTTTGACTGTTCTTTTGCTTCCTCACCTGTCAGGCCGCCGGTTTTCGCTTTTTTCGCCAATTCGTTTATTCTTGCCATTTTTTCCTTTGAAAGCATATTTTCTCTCCTTTAATCCGTGATTGATGCCATCTTACTAAAATATAGGCCCGCCTGCAAAGAAAGCGCACCGGCGAAACCGGTTTTTGTACTATTGATCATGCCCCGTTTCCTCCATATATTCCCTGTAACGCCGGTGGACGGTTGCTTTTGAAACTTGATAGCCAAAACCGCGCATTGTCGCAGCAATCTCCTGAAAAGTCAGGCCGTTGTCCCGCAGGCGGATAATTTCTTCAACCGGCACTTCCTTCCTCTCCCTGCCGTCCGGATTCCGCTTTCCTTTTAAATTTTTTTCCGGGCGGTAGCCGTTTCTGACTGCGCGTTCCATCCCCCTTTTGATTTTTAAGTTATGCAGCTTTCGCTGGTACTCTTCAACCATGCTGACAATTTTCAACACCATTGAATCGGATTCCGAAAGTTCGAGTTCACCGTTTTGTGCATAACAATATACTTTGACCCCTTTTTTATATAAAAAATGGAGCAGTGCAATTTTTGCATTTCCTCTTCCAATCCGTGTTTCATCCTGCACCAGTACGGCGTCAACCTTTTCATTTCCAATGATATCAAGAAGTTCAAGGATGCCGGGCCTGTCCAGGTCGTAGCCGCTTGCCCGGTCGCAGATCACCCCGGCCACTTGAAAACCGCGGGAATCCGAAAGCTTCTCCAGCTCTTCCCGCTGCCTCGCCAAAGAAGTTTCCTGGCTTTCTTTTTCCGTGCTTACTCTGCAATATAAAACAACTTTCATTTTTTCGTCTCCCATTGTGATTTCATCGCAAGTTCCCTTTTATCATCCCTGATTTCATTTTTTTCTACCGGAATGACAATTTTTTCGCCGGCTTTGATCATGTTGCCGTTAATCCCATTATGGCGCTCAACCCAGCTGATAAATGCTTCCCTCGACATTTTGCCCTGTTCTGCATACTGACCGGCGATATTCCAAAGCGTCTCGCCCTCTGTAACGCTGATTTTGATATAGTGTGGGGATGGATCCCGCAGACTTCCAATCATGAAAAATCCGAAAACAAGCGCAACCCCTGCTAAAATCATAACATAGTTATACTTTTTCCATAATCGTGACATCTCCATCTTCCTCCCGCGAATATTCGTTCGTCCAATCACCAGTTCTATTATAAAACGAACGCCTGTTTTTCGTCAACATTTTTTCGAACTTACGTTTGTTTTATCTTCTGCAGTGTGATATAATAATAGCAAATAATGGCATTCCTCCCGTTTGCGTCCCCGTACGCAGCGCGGGTGCCAAACAAAACTGCGACGAGGTGGATATAATGGCAAAACTATCAAAACGGCAACAGGCGATACTTGATTTCATCAAGCATGAAGTCAAAACAAAAGGCTATCCCCCTTCCGTGCGGGAAATTGGCCAGGCAGTCGGGCTTGCTTCCAGTTCAACTGTCCATGGCCATCTCGCAAGGCTTGAAAGCAAAGGGCTGATCAGGCGCGACCCTACAAAGCCGAGAGCGATTGAAATTTTGGACCATGATGAAGAAATACCGGCCCAAAATGTTGTCAATGTGCCTATCGTCGGAAAGGTAACAGCAGGCATACCGATTACGGCTGTAGAAAATATTGAAGAGTATTTTCCGCTTCCGGAACATCTTGTCCCGTCTGACGAGTCCGTCTACATGCTGGAAATCGAAGGGGACAGCATGGTGGATGCAGGGATTTTAAACGGCGATTATGTGATTGTCCGCTCCCAGCAGACGGCAAGCAACGGGGATATCGTGGTCGCCATGACAGATGAAAATGAAGCGACAGTAAAAAGATTTTTCAAGGAAAAAGACTACTTCCGGCTGCAGCCTGAAAACCAGACAATGGAACCGATCATATTGAAAAACGTCACCATTCTCGGCGTTGTCATCGGGCTGTACAGGCAAATGGTGCACTGATCAAAAAGAGGCAGTTTCGGCTGCTTCTTTTTTAATAGAGCATATGCGAGTTTGATGGCAAAAATGCCTGTGGCACTTGAGGTTTTCCGGGCTTCCAATCTATTTTTGAAGGAAAAAACGGGGCAATTATCGGGCATTTTGTTTTTCTGAGCGTGAGATGGGAAACTGCCCGATAAACAAAAACCCCTCAAAGCCTTACGCTTCAAAGGGTTTCGTTTATTAATACATTTGCAGGTATTGGTCTCTTTCCCATTGGTGGACTTGTGTGCGGAACATATCCCATTCAATTTCCTTTGCTTCAAGGAAGTGTTCGATGATGTGATCGCCAAGGGCGTCTACCATTACTTCATCCGATTTTAAGTTTTCCAGCGCCTGCAGCAGCGTGCCCGGGAGGTCGACAATGCCGGCTTCTTCTCTTTCTTCTTTCGTCATGACATAGATGTTGCGGTCGACTGGTTCCGGCGCCTGCAATTTGTTCGCGATGCCGTCAAGCCCTGCTTTTAACAGGACGGCGAGCGCGAGGTACGGGTTCGCAGACGGGTCAACACTGCGCACTTCAACGCGCGTGCTTAAGCCGCGGGAAGCCGGAATACGCATGAGCGGGCTGCGGTTGCGGGCGGACCAAGCAACATAACAAGGCGCTTCATAACCCGGCACAAGCCGTTTATAGGAGTTCACCGTCGGATTCGTTACGGCCGTAAAGTTCGGCGCATGCTTTATGATGCCGGCGATGAACTGGTATGCCGTATCGCTCAGCTGCAGTTCTGCATCGTTCGGATCATAGAATGCATTTTCTTTTCCTTTAAAGAGCGAAAGATTGGAGTGCATCCCGGAGCCGTTCACGCCAAACAACGGTTTCGGCATAAACGTCGCATGCAGGCCGTGTTTGCGTGCAATTGTCTTGACCACCAGTTTAAAGGTCTGGATATTGTCGCATGCCCTGACAGCATCCGCATATTTAAAATCAATTTCGTGCTGGCCAGGCGCAACTTCATGGTGGGATGCTTCAATTTCAAAGCCCATTTCCTCGAGTTCCAATACGATGTCGCGCCGGCAGTTTTCGCCAAGATCTGTCGGCGCCAGGTCAAAATAGCCACCGTTGTCATTCAGCTCAAGGGTCGGTTCATTTTTTTCATTCAGCTTAAAGAGGAAGAATTCCGGTTCAGGCCCAAGATTAAAACTCGTGAAGCCAAGTTCTTCCATTTCTTTCAATACTCGCTTCAGGTTATTCCGCGGATCTCCTTCAAACGGGGTGCCGTCCGGATTATAAATATCGCAAATCAGGCGGGCAACTTTCCCTTTCTCAGCCGTCCACGGGAAAATAACCCATGTATCATAGTCCGGATACAGATACATATCCGATTCTTCAATCCGGACAAATCCTTCAATCGAAGAGCCGTCGAACATGATTTTATTGTCGAGCGCTTTTTCAAGCTGGCTGAGCGGGATTTCGACGTTTTTAATCGTCCCTAAAATATCCGTGAACTGCAAGCGGATGAATTTCACATTTTGTTCTTTGGCATTCTTCAAAATATCTTCGCGTGTAAACTTAGGCATGAACAGTATTCCTCCCTTTAGGCAATAAAAAGTATATATCTAAGCTATAAAACTAGCTTTTCAACAACGTTAATGGAAAAAACGGGGTGCATCGCTCAACCGCTGGCTCGGGCTTTGAAAACGACCGGCCTGCAGCAGTTCCTGGCGAAGCCGTTTGCGGATTTCTTTATCCGTTGCATGATTTTTGACGAGTACCGGCCCGGTTCCGCGGTGGTCGTTCATCAATAAGATTTTTTTGATACCCGCAATATTGATCCCCTGATCCAGCAAATCTTTAATATCAAGAAGCCGGTCGACATCATTTAAGGAATAAAGGCGGCGGTTGCCTTCCGTCCTTGCCGGTGTAATCAGCTCATGTTCTTCATAATAACGGATCTGCCGGGCCGTTAAATCTGTCAGTTTCATAACAGTCCCGATCGGCAAAAGCGGCATCGAACGGCGGATTTCTTTTCGACCCATGTTATACGCTCCTTTTCTATATTTTTACTATATTCGATGTGAGTTTTTTTGTCAACAAAATGTTATGTTTTCTCACACCATTTTTATTGCCCTTAGGAAGGCAAAACGAGTTTTTCGCGGATTTCCATCCATTCTACCACGTCCACGCTCTTTCTAAGGGCTTCAAGGCGGGCATCGAACTGTTCGGCAATATCGAGCAAAGCTTCCGATTGCATTTTTGCAAACTCTTCCTCCAGCCATGATCGGAACGAACCGGCAAGCTTTTCTCCCTGCACGTCAAGATACTGCTGTGCAAGCGGTTCGAACACGGCCTGCAGTTCTTCCTGCATGCCGGCTTTTCCCCCTTTTTCAAAAAAGGTGCGTGCATTTTTAAAATGGCGGAATGCCTTTTCAAAAGGCTTCAAATCCGTCTCCGAAAAAGCCGCGGGAAAATCAGGCGTAGCGTGTGCGCCCGCTTCAAACGTACTGACGGACAAATCAGGAAGCAAACGTTTTATCTCCCTGTTCCATTCCGCGCTTTGGGAGGCGAATAAATTCCGGCAATGGGCTTCAAGCCTCACATTTGTCGCCCGCATCTCCTGCGCAAAATCATAACCGACGAGTTCTGCAAGCTCCTGAAGGGCGCCCGGCAAATCTTTCGCTGCCTTTACCGTTGCCGGATTAAAAGCTTCCTTGAAAAAGTCGGCGAAGCGGTAAAAAACACGCTGTTTCACGTAATAGAGCAGCTCCTTCTGCTCCTGCATAACGCTGTCTGTGAAGAACGCCAGCTTTGTATTTTTCAAAATGGCTTCTGCCTCTTCCCGCCGTTTCCGGAGGAGTTCCCGTTTCGCTTTCTTTGTTTCAATTGATTCATTGGCATCGCGGATCACGGCATCCACCATTTCGAGGCCGCGTTCCAGCTCGTTTTGTGCGGACTGAAGCACCATATTCAGCAAATCATGGTCGAGAAATTGGCGGAACCCGGCTTCAAATTCGGCCATTTTCGCTTCCTTCCGCCTGCCTGAAAGCGCAAGCAGGCTTGATACACCATACAGGCGCGGGTTGCGGATGCCAAAATGGAGCAGCTGCCCCCTGACATAGTCCATCACTTCTTTATATTCTTCGCCGGACGAGGCAAGATCAATCGCATTGACAATAAAAAACATCTTATCCAGTTCAAATGCTTCTTTTACCCGCCCGAGCTGGATGAGAAATTCCCTGTCTGCGCGCGCGAAGGCATGGTTATAGTATGTGACGAAGAAAACCGCATCCGAGTCTTTAATATATTCAAATGCCACGCCGGTATGACGGGCATTGATCGAGTCGGCTCCGGGCGTATCGACCAGCGTAATGCCAAGCCTTGTGAACGGGCAATCATAAAACAAATCAATGGACTCAACAAAACAAGACTGGGTTTCATCGGCAACAAACCGGCGGAACGCTTCCATTCCGGCATTCAAGTTCTGCCCGGCCCGCCCGTTGAAATCAGGGAAGCCTTTCGCAAAGGCACGCAAAAAAGAGAGATGGACTTTTTCGTTTGCTTTGCCCGTTTCTTTTGCGTGCAAAGTTTCAATTTTTTCAAGCGCTTCCCCGAAAGAACGGCAGCCGAGCCCGAAAACAGCGAGCGACTTGTTGACATCTTCCAGCATCTGTGCCTCCGTTTTCAGCTGGACGGCTGCCGTTTTATGCGGATGTGCCGCATCAGGCGGGCAGATCCGGCAAATGGCCGCTGTTGTCGGATTCGGTGAAACTGGCAGCACTTTTTCGCCGGCAAGCGCGTTTGCAAAAGACGATTTTCCCGCGCTGAACGCGCCGAACAGCGCAACGGTATAGCGGCGGTTTTTCAGGCGCCTGCTTTTTGTACTGAGCGTTTCGGTATACCGTTTAAAACCGTGCTGATCTTTTAGCAGCGTAATCGCCTGCTCCATTTTGGCAAGCGCGGTTTCAAGCGGCAATGTGCCGGCTTGTTTTTCTGCCGGGGCGGAGGTTTCTGTAGCCTTGCCGGTTTCTTCCGGCTGTTTTGCATCCTTTTCCCCGCGGTACACCCGGTAATGCGCCTTTTCATCCGCCCATTCTTTCTCTATTTCAGCCAGCAGCTGTTCCGGATGTGCGGCAGGTGCTTCCAGTTCAGCCCGTTTTTCGACAAGCTGCCTTTCTATTTTTTCAAGATGCCTGTAAGCCTCTGCCAGTTCTTTTGCCTGCCCGGCCTTTTTCCGGGCCATTTTAAGCTGTTCCTCCGTTTCCAAGGCAGCCTGCTTCAGGACGGGCGCTTTCCAATCGTCCCAAGCCTGGCGGGCGGAACGTTTTATTTCGTCCGAGACATTTTCGCAATAATGGAGGATGTAGTCGCCTGTCAGCCGGGCGCCCTCTTTTACCTGGGCGGCAAGCATTGCTTCGCTGAAATCTGCTTTAAGCATGCCGGCCTGTTGTTCCAGCATTTGCGCGCCAGCGAGATGGAGCGTTTTTAAAGCTTCTTGCGCCAGCGGGCGGAGATGCCAGTCGATTTGTGCCTCAACATTGGCTTTCAGGTCGGCATAGAAATCATGGAGCCGCTGTTTTCTTGCTTCTTCGGTTTTTTTCTTCTTCGCAAAAAAACCGCCGGCCTGGAAATCTTTTTGCATGCTTTCAAGATACGCTTTTGCTTTCTCTCTCGTTTCAAACGGCATTAAATAGGCGCCGTCCAGAAGTGTTTGAAGCTTTTGCCGCGTTTCTTCCTCCCAATTTTCAATGCGGGCAAGAAGCACCCGTTCTTTTTCAAGCCACTCTTGTTCCTCTTCATATGCTTCCGCTTTCCCGGTTCCTGGGTATTTTGCAAGCACTTCCCCATATGCTGCTTTTTGCGGCGCGTACTGTACTTCAAGCCAGTCGGCATGTTCTTTTTCCAGCACGCTTAAGGATGCTTCAACAGACCGTTCCAGCCGGGCGGATTTTTCGGAAACGGCGCGGTCAATGAGCGCTTTCAGCCGGCCGAATTCATTATCGGGATGATCCGGGTCTTTTAAAGAGGTGTAAAAAATGCCACCCGGCCGGACATGCCAGGATGCAAATGCATTTTCAACCCCCCGCCGGAATGCGGAAAACGGCAGCTCTTCATTCCGGTGCTTGTCAATCTGGTTAATAATTAAATAAAGTTCAAGCCCGTGATCGAGCAGTTCTTTTGTAAAGGTAAAATTCAGTTCCGACTGGACATGGTTGTAATCCATTACATAAAAGACAAGGTCCGCCATATAAATCGCCGATTCCGTGGCAATCCGGTGCGCATCGTCGGTTGAATCGACACCCGGCGTATCCATCACCGTCAATCCCGCCGGCAAATTGGAATCAGGCTTTGTGATTTCAATTTCCTGGACATGCCCCTTTTTACAATAATCTTTGACAACTTCAAAATCATACGGCGCGTGAAAAATCAAAGGGGCTTCCCCTTTTTCATAAACAATGGCGCAGTCTTCCGTCCCCTTTTCAATTTTGACGAGATTGGCGCTCGTCGGAATCGGGCTTGACGGAAGGACACGGCTGCCTAGAAGTGCGTTAATCATGGTGGACTTGCCGGCTGAAAAATGCCCGCAAAACGCGATATGGAAATCTTCGCGGCGGACTTTTTTCAGCAGGTTTTTCGCTTTTTCCACCCTTTGTTCATCCCCGTTTTGCCGGAAATGTTCAATTAAGCTTAAAATCTGTGTTGTGTTTTTGCTTTTTTCCTGTAGTTTGGCCATCACTTTACTCCCCATTGTGTGTTGATAGCTCTATTTTAACGAATTTTTCATCGTATTCATACTATATTAAACTCATTTTTCTCCTTGCCCGGGCGAATACCGCGGGCCGCGGATAATTTTCCGGAAAGAAACCCATCATATGGCTGTATCAGGAGGTGAAAGCAGATGGGATTATTCCGTTCCCTTTCTGCCTGGCAGTCCGCACGACGCGAAAAATACTTGTCCGCGATGCAGGAACAAAACAAATGCCCGGATTGCGCCGTGCGCGGTTTTATCATGCCGGCCGCATACGAATACGCTTATCCGTTTGACTGTTCCGGGTGCAACGGAACGGGCTCCTTTCAGGAATGGCAGTCAAACCGGCAGTAGCCGCTACACTTTGGCGGCTTTTGCTTTGCTAAAATGCACGGGATTTCTCTCCCTCAGCGTGACAGCAATATGCCGGCATGTTATGATGAAGTGAAGAGAAAATAAAAGAGGTGGGGAAGAGATGTCCGAAAAGAAAGCCTGGCACATAAACGGTTTTCTCGGTATTTTAGCGATTGCCGTTTTCGCTGTTCTAGGTTTGTTTTTCCTTTTTGCCGTCAATTTTTTTGCCGGTATTGTCCTGCTTGCCATAAGCGTCCTGCTTGTCTCGGGAATTTGTGTAATCCAGCCGAACCAGGCGTTGGTTGTCACTTTTTTCGGCCGCTATATAGGCGCCATCCGGGAAAGCGGCTTTTACGTAACGGTTCCGCTCAGTGTAAGGCGGCGCGTTTCGTTGCGGGTAAGGAATTTTAACAGCGCCAAATTAAAAGTGAATGACGTGGACGGAAATCCGATTGAAATTGCCGCAGTGATCGTATTCCGTGTGGTCGATGCTGCGAAAGCCGTGTTTAATGTGGAGGACTACGAAGAATTTGTTGAGATCCAAAGCGAAACGGCGCTCCGCCATGTCGCCACAAAATACCCTTATGACAGCGCGGAGGCAGAAGGGATTTCGCTGCGCGGAAACGGGGAGGAAGTTTCCAAGCATTTAAAAGAGGAACTCCAGCCGCGCCTTGATGTTGCCGGCGTGGAAATTATGGAAGCGCGCCTCACGCACCTTGCCTACTCTACAGAAATTGCCGGCGTCATGCTGCAGCGCCAGCAGGCTTCCGCCATTCTTGCCGCCCGGAAAAAAATCGTGGAGGGGGCAGTCGGCATGGCACAGATGGCGATTGCGCAATTGGAAAAAGACGGCTTTGAACTGGATGAAGAGCGGAAGATGGTTATGATCAACAATCTGATGGTTTCGATTGTATCCGACCGGGCCGCACAGCCGGTCATCAATACCGGCAATTTAAATTAATCCGAAAAAAGCTGGACCGGAATCCGGCCCAGCTTTTTTCATCCGGTCAGGATGCCTGTGTCCCGACTTTTTTTACTTTTGCTTTTGCCTCCTGTTTATTCGGAAGGATATGGAAAAAAAGATTGAGCACAATGGCCGTCACACTGCCTGCGACAATGCCGCTTTGCGTAAGAAGCTGGATATTCGACGGCAAACCCTTGAAAATATCCGGCACCACCGTGACGCCAAGGCCGATGCCGATTGAACAGGCAATGATAAACAAGTTTTCGTTATTGGCAAAATCGACTTTGCTCAGCATTTTTATGCCTGACGCAATGACCATCCCGAACATCGCAATCATCGCCCCGCCGAGTACGGAAGACGGAATGATCGTCGTCAGGGCGCCTAATTTCGGAATCAGCCCGAAAAGGAGCAAAAAGGTTCCGGCAAGCGCCATCACGTTTTTCGATTTCACGCCAGACAGCTGGATAAGGCCGACGTTTTGAGAAAAAGCGGTGTACGGGAAAGCATTAAATAATCCGCCAAGCATAACGGCAAGGCCTTCAGCCCGGTAGCCCCTCGCAAGGTCATCTTCATGGAGCGGCTGTTTGGTGATCCCGCTTAAAGCGAAGTAGACGCCGGAAGATTCCACAAGACTGACGAGCGCCACAAGGATCATCGTGATACAAGCGCTCCACTCAAAAGTCGGCGCGCCGAAATAAAACGGCTGCACGATATGCACCCATGAGGCTTCCGCAACCGGGGCAAAGCTGACCTTTCCGAGCAGTGCAGCCGCCACGGTGCCGAGTGCCAGCCCGATTAAAATCGAGATCGAACGGATAAACCCTTTTGCAAACCGCTGCAAGAGGACAATGATGAGCAAAGTGCCGAATGAAAGGGCGATATTGGCCAGGGAGCCGAAATCTTTGCTCCCGTCTCCGCCCGCCATATCTTTCATGGCAACCGGGATGAGCGTCACGCCGATAATCGTGACAACCGACCCGGTCACAACCGGCGGGAAAAAGCGGGCCAGCTTGCTGAAAAATTTGCTGATCAAAATGACAAACAGCCCTGATACGAGAATGGCGCCGTACACAGCTGAAACGCCGTACTGCTTGCCGATTGCGATCATCGGCCCGACCGCGGTAAATGTGCAGCCGAGCATAATTGGAAGCCCGATGCCGAAAAACCGGTTTTTCCAAATTTGCAGCAGTGTCGCAAGGCCGGACATGAAAATATCAATGGAAACGAGGTACGTCAGCTGCCTGCTGTTCATCCCCAGGGAACTGCCGGTAATAATCGGCACAATGACTGCGCCCGCATACATCGCCAAAACGTGCTGGATCGCCAGTACGGTCATTTTGGTTTTTCCCGGTTTCATTTCGCATACGCCTCCTCTTGAAAGCTGACCGTGCCGTTTTCAAGCGACCGGATCGATGCGAGCGACTCCACGCGGATTCCGCGTCCGCGCAGCCTTTTTCCGCCCGGCTGGAATGCTTTTTCAATCACAATGCCGATACCGCAAAGTTCCGCCCCTGCCTGGTCGATAATATCAATCAGGCCTTCAGCCGCCTGGCCGTTTGCGAGAAAATCATCAATAACAAGCACCCGGTCACCCTGATTTAAAAAAGCGCGCGAAACGGAAATGGTATGGGTTGTTTGTTTTGTAAATGAATGGACGGAAGCTTCATATACGTCCGCGTCCTGCGTGAATGGTTTTCTTTTCCGGGCAAAAATCATCGGAACGTTTAATTCCAGTGCTGCCATTAATGCGGGCGAAATGCCGGAAGATTCGAGCGTCAAAATTTTGGTTACGCCATCCTGCTTAAACAGCCCGGCAAATGTTTCCCCGATCTGTTTCATGAGGACAGGGTCGACCTGGTGATTTAAAAAAGCGTCCACTTTCAGCACCTGGTCTGAAAGCACGATGCCGTCTTTTCTGATTTTTTCTTGTAAAGCTTTCAATGTTTTTCCTCCTCTTTCCCTTCGCTGCATTTGTCTTGATTGAAACATGCGGCCTTTAGAAAAAAAGCCCAAAGGCCGCTGCACCCACAAAAAAAGGAGTAAGCAACGCCTTTGAGCTTTTTCATGTGCAAAAAGGAAAAGGAACCATCTGCCACGTTCCCATTGCCCACCCATAGTCAGACCGTTTACGGCAGCCTGGTAGAAACTTGCGGGCCATATTCCCGCGATTATATGAGTGAATGCGTTCAGTTTTATAATAAAAGTATAATGGTATCTTTCCGTCATGTAAAGACGAAATTTCCGAACGGCGGATTTTCCATCTTTCTTTTTATTCGCGTTTTGGCAAAACGCAAGTCACATCCTACGGAATTTTTAACAGGCAATTCGGAGGACAACATGGAAAGAAAAACCGGAATATCCGCCGTTTTTTTCATCGTTCAATCAATTGCCTGTTAGGGTACGCACACCGGATAAGCGGCATACGCAAGTTTCCGGTTTTCTTTCTGAAACCGGCGGCTGCAACACTTTGTTTGTTAGCCGGAAGTTTTATCTTAATCTTTGATCCGGTATACACCGGTATATTTTTCGGTTAAATAATCAATCAAGTATTTCGGGTTGAGCGCTTCGCCAGTGGCATCGCGCAAAATATCGGCAGGTTTTTTTAATTTGCCGAACCGGTGGACATGCGCTGAGAGCCATTTCCGGATTGGCTCCAGATTGCCCGATTCCACAAGCTTGTCAAAATCCGGGAGCGATTTTAACATCGCATGTTTGAACTGGGCGGCGTACATCAGGCCGAGCGCATAAGACGGAAAATAGCCGAAATCCCCGCCGGCCCAATGCACATCCTGGAGTACGCCTTCCCCGTCATGTTCCGGCCGGATGCCAAGATAGTCCTCGTATTTCGCATTCCAGATTTCCGGGAGTTCCCCGACTTCGATTTCATCATTGAGAAGCGCTTTTTCAATTTCATACCGCACCATAATATGAAGCGGATACGTCAGCATATCGGCTTCAATTCGGATCAGGGACGGTTTCGCCTCGTTCACTGCACGATAAAATGTTTCAAGCGGCACATCATCAAACTGCCCGGATGCAAATTGTTTCAAGAGCGAATAATTTTTCTTCCAGAACGGAAAAGAACGGCCGATGATGTTTTCAAAAAACAGGGACTGTGATTCGTGTATCCCCATTGACGCGCCTTCTGCAAGCGGTGTACCCGACAGGTCTTTTGAAATATGCTGCTCATACAAAGCGTGCCCGCCTTCATGCATGACGCCGAACACATCGACACGCCAGTCGTTTTCATTATAACGTGTCGTTATCCGCACATCCCCCTGGTTGATGCCGGTTGCAAACGGATGCACCGTTTCATCCAGCCGCCCCGCCTCAAAGTCAAAGCCCATCTGCTTGAGTATTTCAAGCGTAAACGCTTTTTGCTTTTCTTTCGGGAACGGGTGAAAAAGGAATGCCGTATCCGGTTTTTCTTCCGACATACTGATTTTCTGGACAAGCGGCACAATCGCATCCTTCACTTGTTTGAACACACGGTCGAGCACATCAACTGTCATGCCCGGTTCATACAGATCGAGCAGGGGATTATACGGATGGCCTTCGTACCCCCAGTAGCGGACAAATTTCTTTTTAAATTCCACGATTTGTTCGAGATATGGCTGGAACAAGGAAAAATCTGCCTTTTCCTTTGCTTCTTCCCAAACATTCTCCGCTTTCGAGACGAGCACCGTATAAGCCTGGTATTCGTTAGGCGGGATTTTTTTGCTGCGTTCGTATGTTTTCCGGCATTCTTCCAATGTACCAGCTGTCCGTTCCGACAATTGCTGCTGATGCGGCAAAAGCTTCTCCAAAAATTCAGCCATTTCTTTTGAAGTTTGCATGTCAAAGACTTCGCCCGATAAAATGCCGATCACTTCCGCACGCTGCCCGACGCCTTTTTTCGGCGCGCCGGTCCGCAAATCCCAGTATATAAGGGCAAGTGCTTCTTCATAAGCTTTGATTTTTTTGACATACGCCAAAAAGTCCTGCTCCAGTTTTTCAATCGGCTCTGTTCCCATCATCATACCTCCCGTCAAATCACTTGCACGTCCATCTTACCATGTTTCACGCAGCGCACAAACGATAACCATTCCGTTTGCTTACGTTTCCGTTTTCCGCGGCGGGCGCGGCCCCCAAAACTGATACAGATCGGTTTTGATCGGCCCGTTGTAAAGCTTTCTTTTTTTCGTCGCTTTTTTGCCGTATGCGCGTTCAAACTGTTCGTCCGCAGTCAAAATATAAACCGACCACGTGTCAAGCCTGGCAAATGCACGGCCCATCTCCCTGTACATGTTTTCCACTTCCGCCCGTTCGCCGATTCTCTCGCCGTACGGCGGATTGCCCACAATCGTGCCGTATGCTTCCTGCGCCGTAAAATCGGCCACCTGCATCTGTTTAAACGTGACGATGCCGCCAAGCCCTGCCTCATTGGCGTTTTGCCGGGCGATTTCAACCATCCCGGGGTCGATATCCGAACCGGCGATGTCAAGCGGCTGGTCGTACCGGGCGAGATCTTCTGCTTCTTCGCGCGCTTTTTCAAAGACGGCTTCACTCATCCACGGCCATGTTTCGCATAGAAAATCGCGGTTAAAACCCGGTGCAATATTTTGCCCGATGAGCGCAGCTTCGATCGGAATTGTGCCGGAACCGGAAAACGGATCGCGAAACGGCCGGTCCGGATGCCAGTTTGTCAGCCGGATAAGCGCAGCGGCAAGCGTTTCTTTGATCGGCGCCGGCCCTTGCGCCGCGCGGTAGCCGCGTTTATGCAGCCCGGCCCCGCTTGTATCGATCGTAATGGTGGCCACGTCTTTCAATAACGCCACTTCTATTTTAAAAAGCGGGCCGTTTTCCTCAAACCAGCTCGTTCCTTTATAACGGGACTTCAGCCGTTCAACGATTGCTTTTTTGACAATTCCCTGGCAGTCCGGGACGCTGAACAGCTTTGACTTGACCGATTTTCCGGTGACGGGAAACTCGGCATCGCTCGGCAGATAATCCTCCCAGGGAACCGCTTTTGTCCCTTCAAACAGTTCGTCGAAAGTTTCCGCCTTAAATTCGGCAGCTTTGATTTTCACGCGGTCCGCGCATCTCAGCCAGAGATTGGCACGGGCAATCGCCGATTCATCCCCGACAAATTCAATTTTCCCGTTTTCCACCGTACAGTCGTAGCCGAGTGAACGTACTTCTTTTGCAACAAGCGCCTCAATCCCCATTGCGCTTGTCGCGATCAATTGAAAGCCAGACATTTTCCCACCATCTCTCATCTTATATTTCTTATTGTGCGGCATTCAGTACCGGATAACCCCGTTTTAAAAAATTATGTATAAAAAAGGCCGGGCGCCTGCTGTATATCTAAATACCGCAGCGCCGGCCCGATTCTTTCGATTCAGCCAGAATAACGTTCTGTAAGCCATGTTCTGTACCTTTGTACTGCAAACGATGTGGCGCCATCTCGTACGAAGGCGGTAATCATCTATCTACAAGCAATACGCTTGTCTCTTTCCTCGTTCATTTCCTCAGAAAGAGTGCCTCTACCATGATTTGAGTTGCTCGCTTGCGGGGTTTACCTCGTTCCACCTTTACGGTTTCCCGTAAAGCTCCGTCACTGTGGCACTTTCAAGGGTACTCCGCCATTGCCTGAAGGTTTAGGCGTTTTCCCTGCCGTCAGCCTTGAACCAAGGCTGCCCTGGCTTATGAATTCGCCAGGCACAAACACTACGGGCATCTCAGCACCGTGCGAGCATGGACTTTCCTCAACAGCCGTTTCCAGGCTGCAGCGATTACCCGAACGTTATTCACAACGCTTATCTATTATATAAAAAGAAACCGGGACTTGCAAGCTGTAATTTTTAACGGTTGTGCCAATTTCTTCCCCCTGTATTGCCATACCGGGTTCGGGCAAGCGATGGTCTGTTTATTTATGCCGCTTCCCCGGGCCCTTTCCGCAGAAAAATTTCACACATTTTTTGAGCTGGCTATTCATTTAATTTGTTGCCGAAAACATGTTTTTCAAGATTGGACAGCCGTTTTAAAATATCGAAATTCGTTGTCCCGGTCATTTGCTGTACAGGCTGCCGTTTTGTCAGTTCTTCCGCCTGCTTTTTGAGCCGGAGGTTTTCCTGCTGGAGCTCCTCAATCGTCTGATTAAACGTTTCATAATCTTTTATGATCAGATCCAGAAATTTGTCTACTTCTTCCTGCCGGTAGCCTCTGACAGCCGTTTTAAACTCTTTTTCCAAAATGTCTTTCGCCGTCAATTTAATTTGATCCGATAACATGTTTGCACCACCTTACATCTCCCAGACATAATTTCATTTTTTCAAAAACCTTTTTATTTGTCAACTGTACCACAGCTGCCTAAAAATCTGTCTGTTCTTCTTCTATTATTGCCTGTAAATCGTAAAAGTCAATGATGCGGATGTCATACGAATGCGATTCGCTGAACTTTTTTGCAGCTTCGAACAAATATTTCGGGGACCCTTCGCGTTCTTCATCATACACAATCATCAGGCAGTCGCTTTTATGTAAGAAAATCCGGTTTTTATTGCGGAACTGCTGCGGGCTTTCATACGGCCTTTTCGAGATGGCGGCAACAAAATCGGCTTGGGAAAGCACCATTTCGTAGTATTCTTTTTGTTCGTCTTTCCACTTTTCTTCCTGCCCTTCAAAAGGCATTAACACAGCGAGTTTCAGTTCCGGATATTCCGCTTGCAGATCAAAAACGGTTTCAGCGGCCCAAAGTTCGGTGCCCTGCTGCCCGGAAATAAGGACCCATTCGTACCCTTCATCGAGCAATTCCAGCAACCGTCTTCTGATTGCCGTTTGAATATAGCGAATACCCGGGTGGTCCGTCCCGAATATCCCCAGTTCATACGGTTTATAGCCTGTAATGGCGACAACTTTTTCCAATGGATTACGCTCCT
This sequence comes from Heyndrickxia coagulans DSM 1 = ATCC 7050, assembly GCF_000290615.1. Classification (GTDB taxonomy): domain Bacteria; phylum Bacillota; class Bacilli; order Bacillales; family Bacillaceae_C; genus Weizmannia; species Weizmannia coagulans. The sequence continues at coordinate 67,490 of NZ_ALAS01000081.1, read as the reverse complement.
TTTGTTTTCCTAAAAGCAGGACGGCAAGGATTGCCCTTGCCGTCCATTTGTCAGCAGCACTTCGGCCCGTGCGGCCTGACTGGATCAAAAAAGTTGCAGACCGTTCCCGGATCGGTTTGATTGACATACGATTCCGTGTGCGGAAAGTAGTTTTGCTGATGAAATACATGGTGATTCACATGGGTTGTATGCGTCGGGAAAACATGCGGCACGATGACATCCTGGACGGTGTGCGTAACGCAGCATTTTGTCGGATGCACAACAGCCGGCATGATCCGCGGCGGGCAATGGTGGTGAAACATGTTCCGATCTCCTTTCATCATCAGACGTCTTTTTTCTTACACTACTAACCTATGACTCGGAAAGGGAACATGTACTAATGAAAAAACCCAATTTGCATTTCTTTATTTCACTCCACGCCTCCCAATGCAGGGAGCGGCCCGAAGCCCGTTTTCCCGGCCTCTTTACATTTCCTTTTAATCAACACCTATTTTAACGGGGCTTTTGGCGGGCTACAATCACAACATACGAAAATCGACAAAGGGCGCGCATTTTTCTCTGATCCAAAAGAAACCGACAAATCCCAACAAGGGGCGTTCCAAAATCCCGGACTCCTCGTCGAATCATGCGCTTGCCCAGGAAATAGCGGTTAAAAACCGGTTCTTTTCCCGGGCATTTCCTTGCTGAAAGAGGATCTCGCCGGGATTTGGGCTTTCCGGTACAGCCGTAAAAGGCGTTTTTCCGTTTCCAAACAGCATTTTTTCCATTTCCCATAACCGAATCTGCCGTACTTTTGATAAATTTCCAGGCCTTTTTCGGCATAGCGGACGGCTTGCAAAAGGTCTTTTTCCTTGTGTTCATACAGTTTGGAGAGCTCAATGCATGCTTCGGCTCTTATCGTATCCGGCGCTTTTTCGGCTAATTCCGCCCAGAGCATTCCGGCTTTTCTGTATGCTTTTTGTTTTTTATACTGGAAGGCCAGGCGGTGTTTGGCAGCCAGATCATTCTCGCCGGCGGCCGCTTCAAAACTTTTCACCGCAGCATCATCTTCGCCGATATATTCAAACCATTTCCCGACAAGCCGTTTTTCCTTTGCCGTCTGGTCCGGGTCGGCCTCTAGAATTTGAAACGTAAGGTGGGTGTACAAAGAAATGAGCGATAAAATGTCCTCTTCGTTATGGCGGATGACGCCAAGCAGGCCTTCCGGATTTTTGCGCTCAACGAAATCAAAATAAATCATCGGCGCCAGGTATCCCGGAATATCCTCTTCGCGTTCCACTCCCAGAATTTCGCGCTCCACATTCGCTAATTTCACGGACCCGAGTTCATCTTTCCACAGCCTTTTTGCCGCGTGGTACAAATCAAAATGGCCAAATTCAGGTAGACGCGGCACGTGGTCGCGGATCAGCGTATGGCGCGTCTTCACCTGGGGCCAGTCAAACGCCTTCCCGTTATAAGTAACGAGCGCAGTGTAATCGATATTTTCCAGGAAGCTGTAGTAAAGCGGCACTTCAAGCCCCGGCTCCGGAAGAATATGCTGTTTTAAAATGACATTTTCTTCGGTAAAGGAAGCGTATCCGAGCAAAAAAATCGTGTTGCCCGCCCCTCCCCCGAGGCCGGTCGTTTCGGTATCGAAAAAAAATAAATCAGACGGGCTGTACCCTTTGGCGGATAAAGGGTGGCGGACCGGCTTTTGCTGCCACAGTTTGATGGCGTCAAAATAGTCGCGAAAAGCATATTTGCCGTGCTTTGTTTCAAGCGGGTAGCGGACTTCACGGATCAGGCAGTAATCGCCATCCAAATCATACAGCGAGACGCCCGCCTTTTCCCACATTTCAAAGAAAGGGACAGAATCGGCCCGGGATGCTTCCGCCCGTTCGCCAGGCTCCGGCTGGTCCCTCACGATATGGTTTTTCATCCGGTTTAATTTATCTTTTAATCCCGGCATGATGCCTTCCTCCTTTGATCGCCCCGAGCCAGAAATCAAACAGCCGGACGGCGGCCTGTTTTGCGCCCGCGGCAGCCGTTTCCGCGCCTGTACAGGAAGGGCATCCGTCTTCGCAAGGGCAGTTTACAACCATCGCTCTTGCAGATTCCAAAATTTTCCTTGCCCCGCCATAGATTTTTTCACTCAGGCCGATGCCGCCCGGATACCGGTCATACAAAAAGATTGTCGGCTTTTCGTCATGGATTGCTTTCACCTGGGGCACAGCCTGGATATCATGGGCATCACACATGGCAAAAAGCGGCGCAATCGACTGGAGTGCGTGCGCAGCACCGGCAAGCGCCCCCTCCAGCAAATGTTTTGGCACCGCATCTTCCCCCATGGAAAACCAAACGGCATTTGTGTGCAGTTCCATTTCCGGAAGGTGGATCGGCCCCGAGCCAATGTTTTCATGCGTGTTAAATTTAATTTTTTTGAAAATCGTCGGCATCGCCCGGACCATCACATCCCCATAGCCGATTTTGGCATCTTGCAAAACGGTCTCTCGGTCCTGTTCCAGCACTTTCAGCTCCACCGCCAGATTGGCATCCGTGTAATAATCAACAGCGACTTCACGGACAAAGGCTTTTTTCTCTTCCCAGTCCAGCTTTTCAACCTGATACTGCACCGCCTGATGCAAATAAATCGCCTCTTCATGGAGCAATGTCATCGCGCTGAACTGGTCCATTTCACCGATCACGCGCACATCCGGCGCATGGGTTGTATCGATAATGACGACATTTTCCTGCGATGCGGAACGAAGGCTGATATTATGGGCCGGAAAAGCATCATTCATCCAGTACCACGCATCCCCGCGGCGGTGGAGAATCCGTTCATCCGCCAAAAACTCGAGCACGTCCTCGATTTCAACGCCGCCAAACGTTTCCCCTTTTTTAAACGGCAGTTCGTATGCCGCGCATTTGACATGGTCCACTAAAATGACAAGATTATCGGGGTTGATGCGCGCCGTCTCCGGGGACCGGTTGAAAAAGAAGCCCGGATTGCGGATGATGTACTGGTCAAGCGGGCTTGAGCCGGCAACAAGGATGACAAGCGATTCCCCCTGCCTTCTTCCTGCGCGCCCGGCCTGCTGCCAGGCGCTCGCAATCGTGCCCGGATAGCCGGTCATAATACAGACCTGGAGCTGGCCGATATCGACACCGAGCTCGAGGGCGTTCGTGCTGACAATCCCGTATATGTCCCCGTTTCTTAACCCCTGCTCGATTTTCCGCCGCTCGGTTGGAAGGTATCCTCCCCTGTAGCCCATGATCGACTTTTCCCCGAGTTCGTCTTTAACGATTTCCTGCAAGTATTTTAAGATGATTTCGACGCGCACACGGCTTCTTGCAAAAACAATCGTCTGAATTTTGTTTTTCAAAAGTTCCCCTGCAATTTTCCGGACTTCAAGTGTGGCGCTTCTCCGGATGTTCAGCGGCTTGTTCACAAGCGGCGGGTTGTAAAAAAGAAAATGCTTCGTTCCGCTCGGCGCGCCGTTTTGGTCAATCAGTTCCATTTTTTTGCCGGTTAGCTTTTCCGCCAGCTCTTTCGGGTTTTGAATCGTCGCGGACGTGCAAATAAAAACCGGATCGCTCCCGTAATAACGGCAAATCCGCTTTAATCTGCGCAACACATTGGCAACATGGCTGCCGAACACGCCGCGGTATATATGCAGTTCGTCGATCACCACGAATCTTAGATTTTCAAAAAACGACACCCATTTTGTATGGTGGGGCAAAATGGCGGAATGCAGCATATCCGGATTGGTGATGACGATATGGCCGGCTTTGCGCACGCGCTGCCGGATATTTGAAGGCGTATCCCCGTCATATGTATAACTGTTTACAGGTACGCCGGCTTCTTCAATCATTTCGTTTATTTCACTTTTCTGGTCCTGCGCGAGCGCTTTTGTCGGGAACATATAAAGCGCGCGTGCATCCGGGTTTTGAAGGATGGTCTCGAGCACGGGTAGATTATAGCAAAGCGTTTTGCCTGATGCAGTCGGGGTAACGGCCGTAAAATCTTTTCCTGCCATGGCAAGCTGATATGCCTCTGCCTGGTGGGTATACAATGACGAAATCCCTCTTTTTTCCAGCGCCGAAAGTACAGCCGGTGTGATGCTGCCAGGAAAAGGCACCGTTACAGCCGGCTTTCCTTCAATCGTATGCCAATGGACGATCCGCTCCTGGAAAGAACGGTCCATCCGCAATTGCGCCAATATTTCCTGCAAATTCTTTTTTTTGAACAACTTTCCTCACCCCGCTATCTATTATAGCGAATAGACGTTCGTTTTCAAAGCATTCTTTCACATTTTCCGCTTGGTTTTCATATTATACAGCGAAAGAGTCCTGTGCAACCATTTCATTTTCTTCATCATCAACAAGAAAGGAGCCTGCCCGATGTCCAATTTATCCGGTCCGGACGAAAAACACCCTTTTTACGGGCTGATGCATGCGATGGACCAATTTTTTCAGGAAAAGCCGGTCAAACATTTTTTTGAGAATCTGGATGAATTTTTTTCTTTTGATACGATTCCGGTACGCCTCGAAGAAAAAGATGAGGCCTATGTATTGACAGCCAAACTGCCCGGCTATGAAAAAGGCCAGATTGAGATTGAAGTTTATGATCAATATCTCACCATTAACGCCAGGCATAAGGAAGCCATTTCAAGTTTGGATGAAACGAAAAAAGCTTACGAAAAGAAAAGCGCATTCCACCGGATAAGCCGGACGGTGCCCCTGCCGCCCGCGGTGGACGGGGATCAGATTCAGGCAAAATTTGAAAACGGGCTGCTTGTGATTTTCATGCCGAAAGGAAAGAAAAAAAAGCTGAGGATTGAATAGTATGCCGGGAGCGTCCCGGTTTTTTCCGTTTTTCGCCCTTTTTAAGCAAAACGGCCCGGAAGCCTATTTTGTAAACAGGCCCCCGAGCCCCTTGATCATCGATGACACTTGATTAATCGCATTGATCATCTGTCCGGCAGTATTCACCATTTTATTAAAATCGATGGAGCCATCCTGGGATTTGAAGGAATTCAAAAAAGATCCCCCCATTTGCGGCGGCTTTAGCGGAACAGGCTGATGCGGGTACGGATGGGCGAACCCTGCCGCATCGTGCTGGGTGTTTGGCTTTTCAGCGGCCTCCAGCGGGTTCCCGAACAAATGCATGGCCGCTTCTTCCCCGGCATGCTGGCCACTTTGTCCGTGCATATGCCAGGCATGGCCATACCCGCTCGTTTGCTGGCCGTATGGATACGGCGCCGGGGGGTATCCGAACACATGCGGGGAATGTTGCCCGGGATATGGAAACTGCGGGTAATACGGACCGGCCCCCGGCATTGCAGGATACCGGCCTGTGCTGCTTGTGCGCCGGCTGCTGTAAGGATCTTGAAAAACGCGCATTGCCATCGCCTCCTGCCTGCTTCACCAATAATGTATGTGGCATCCGACAATTGGTGATATGTCCCTATCGATTACGATTTCTCCAATGCTTCCTGCAAGCATTGGAGAATATATTTTACTGACTGGAAATGATCGAGCATCATTTTGCGGCTGGATGACGGGTAAAAAGCACGCACCGCAACCATTTGCAAATTTTCGGCCGTATGTTCAAGCTGGGATGGAAAAAGATGCGCCGGCCTCCGGGCTTCCACCCATGCTTTTGCAGCCGGGAGCCACCTGTCAATGGCATCCTGCAACGTATCGCAAAAAGGCTTGACTTCACTGAAAAAATCCTTTTCCACCCCTGTTGCCTTTACTTCCTGGTACAGGTCATAAAGCTCATGCGTGTACGAAATCAGCTGCCGGTTTAACGCTTGTAATTGTCCGTCTTCCATTTTTGTTCACCTTTCTAACCGGATATTCTCCCTTTGCCGGGTTCTTCACGGGAGACTTCTTTCATTTTAGGAAGTTTTTTTGTTTTCATCAATCCGCAAGCTTTCCGCCCTGTATGTTTTTCTGAATGCTTCCGCCCTTTTTTCCAAATGGTCCAGCCTCATTTCTGTTTTTTTTAAACGGTACCACTGCTTTATCGACTGCTTTCTTGCTTCCTCCTCCGCCTTATGCCGGATCCCCGTCCCGATGTTTTCCAGCGCCTGTTCCATTTTTTCCAGCCCGTTTAAAAATGCGGCTTTCGGTATCATGTGCTTCCCCCCTGAATTTCATCATGCCTATTCATTCTCTGCCAGGCGGCCCGGTCCCTTCATGTCTGACAAAACTAGAAGCAATTCGGCAAAGAAAACGGGTTTCTTCATTTTGTGTTTCCTTTCGACAGCATGTCTCCATTTCGGGCACATTTTTTCTGGCTGCGTCAACTTTCGTGCCGGCATGTATGCAAAAGGCGGAACTGCAAACAATAAATATGCCGGAAAATCCGGTGACACCAATTTCAGGAGGCGGATTTCCATGAAAACGAATGATAACAAAGCGCAACAACAAAAAAAAGCACAGGAACAAAAAGGGTCTTTGGCGAAAGGAGATAAGAAGCTGAACGGCCCTGACCGCCCTTCCACCTAATGAAAGCAAAAAGCAAGGAAACATTTCCTTGCTTTTTAACATTTCCTTGCTTTTTGTTTTGCCTGTTTTTAGCGAAAAAAGCCGGGCAGGCCGGTTCCTTGTCCTCCGCCGGTGCAAAGGGGCCGAAAGACTGTTTTTTTTATTACATATTCTTTGTCTGTTCTGCTATGATATAATTTAGCTTATGAGGTGAGGGAACATGGAATTGCGTTATCCAAACGGAAAAAGGTATAAAGGGGAAAAAAACAAAGCCGGACGGAAAAATGCGAACCAAATTTTATACGGCAACCGGGGGATGACACTGGAAGAGGATCTGAATGAAACCAATGCTTATTATTTGCAGGAAGGCATTGCCGTTATCCATAAAAAACCGACCCCGATCCAGATTGTCCAGGTCGATTACCGGTCACGGAGCACAGCCGTCATTAAAGAAGCCTATTTTAAACAGCCGTCCACAACCGATTACAATGGGGTGATGAACGGTAAATATATAGACTTTGAAGCAAAGGAAACGCAAAACCATACTTCTTTTCCGCTTCATAACTTCCATGAGCATCAAATCACCCATATGAAACAGGTGGTAGCGCAAGGCGGAATTTGCTTTGTCATTCTCCGTTTTGCGAAGGGAGAAGAAATTTTTTTGCTGGAATCCCGCCATCTATTTTTTTATTGGGATAGAATGCTTGCCGGAGGGAGAAAATCGATAAAAAAAGAAGAAATTGAAGCAAACGGGCATCCTATACCGGTCGGATACCGGCCGAGAATTGATTACATCGCCATTTTAAAGCAATTATATGCTTTATAGTTGTTGCCCGGCCGGATGATTGACGGATCCGGCAACAATATGTTTTGAATCTAAATCGGCTTTTTCAGGTTTAGAAGAAAGGAATGCTGAGCATGGCAGAAAAATACCAATCCCGCGAAGAACGCCGGAAACAAATGCAGGCAAATCAACATAAAAAGAAAAGGAAAAAACCGAAAAACAAATTTTTAACATTTATAAAGCGGCTCATTCTCGTCTGCTTTATTCTCGGGCTAGCCGGGGTCATTGCGGGCATCAGCACTTTTGCGTATTACGCAAGCAGCTCCCCGAAACTGACGAAGAAGCAGTTATCCGACCCGATTCCATCGGTGATCAAGGATAAAAGCAACAAAACAGTCGCAACGCTCGGGGCACAGAACCGGAAATATATCGATTATGAAGAGCTTCCAAAGCAGATGGAAAACGCGATTCTTTCGACGGAAGATGCACGGTTCTACCAGCATCACGGGATCGACCCGATACGGCTCGGGGGCGCGGTGGTCGCAAACTTTACCAAAGGTTTCGGGTCCGAGGGGGCCAGCACCCTGACGCAGCAGGTCGTTTCCATGGCGCTGAACAATAAAAACGAAAAAACATTAAAGCGGAAAGCCCAGGAAGCATGGCTTGCGATTCAGCTTGAGCGGAAATACACAAAACATGAGATCCTTGAAATGTATGTCAATAAAGTCTATATGTCAGACGGTGTTTTCGGCTTTGAGACAGCTGCTGAACATTATTATGGCAAATCTTTAAGCAAATTATCACTGCCGGAAATTGCCGTGCTGGCCGGCATGCCGCAAAGCCCGAATAATTATAATCCGTTTGACCATCCGGATCTGACAAAGAAAAGAAGAGATATTGTCCTTTATATGATGTACAAAAACCACAAAATAACAAAGGATGAAATGGAAAAAGCGCAGGCCGCCCCGGTTTCGGCCGGGCTGGTGAAAGAAAAAGAGCGGAATACTAACGCGAACAAATATCCTGCTTTTGTCAATGAAGTGATTAAGGAAGTGCAGAGACTCGGGAACTATAATGTATATGCCGACGGTTTAACCATTTATACAACCCTGGATTCTTCCGCACAGCAATATACGGAAAAGATCTTAAACACCAATTCGATCATCAATTATCCGGATAAAAAAATGCAGGCCGGCATTGCCCTGATCGATACGAAAACAGGCGAAATCCGTGCGCTCGGCGGCGGGCGCAATATGAAACTTGACCGTGGCTTCAACTATGCCGTTGATACGAAGCGTTCGCCAGGATCAACAATCAAACCGATTCTTGACTACGGGCCGGCGATTGAATACTTGCACTGGTCAACCGGGCACCAATTGAACGATGTGGCAACCACTTATTCAGACGGAACGCCGATTAATGACTGGGATAACCGGTTCCTTGGCAAGATGAGCATGCGCAAGGCACTGTATTTATCACGGAATATTCCTGCCTATGAAACATATAAAGAAGTCGGCAAGGAAAGGGCCATCCGTTTTGCAAAAAAACTCGGCCTTAATTTAAACAGCAAAGACATCGTTGAATCTTCATCCATCGGCGGAGGGGTGCAAGTTTCACCGCTGCAGATGGCTTCCGCTTACGCCGCATTCGGCAATGAAGGCATATACAACAAGCCGCATGCCATCCGAAAAATTGTCCTGCGCGACGGCGTCACGGAAATCAAACCGCATGTCCAGTCCAAAATCGCCATGAGCGACTATACGGCTTATATGATCACGGACGTGCTGAAGGATGTGCTGACAAAGGGCACCGGGATAACCGCCCATATTCCGGGATTGCCTGCCGCCGGTAAAACAGGCACCACGAATTTTGATAAAAACGATCTGGCAAAATACGGGATTCTGAGTTCGTCCGTACAGGATTCCTGGTTTGCAGGCTACACGACAAGATATTCGTTAGCAGTATGGACCGGCTACGAAAGTGAGAAAGGCAAAAAATACGGCGTCACAAGGCCGTATCAAACGGTTGCGCAGCAAATTTACCGCCACTTGATGCGGTATGTATCGGAAGGAAAAGAAACCCCTGACTTTACGATGCCGAAAAGTGTCGTCAGAATAGGCAGCGAATTGTATATCCGCGGTCATATCGATACGGCGATTGATAAAAAATCCGTCACCCAAGATGCGCCGGCAAATGTTCACGCAGCGTATGATGCAGACAGCAATAAAATTACGGTAACCTGGGATTATAAAGGGTCAGATGCGACCTTTAACGTATCCGGTACAATAAACGGCAGCGCGGCGTCATTCGGTTCGACTTCAGGAAAATCGATCACCGTCGCAAATCCGAAAGCGGGCGCAACGTATGTCTTCAATGTCACCGCCACGGTAAATGGCGTGAAAAGCAAAGCGGCATCCACGAGTGTAACGGTTCCGGGGGGCAGCACGGACACGAAGGCGGATGATAACCAAAACAAGCAACCGGAAGACAATGCCCAAAAACAACCGGATGCAAACAATAACCCCGGTACTGACACCAATCAGTCCGGCGAAAACAAAGACAACACCGGCTCAGACAAGGGAACAAACAGCGGAAATTCAAACGGAAACGGCAGCAAAGATAACAACAACAGTCCGGGAAACAGTTCAGGCACTGGCACTTCAAGCGGAAACGGCAGCCCGGCAAACAACGGAACAGGCACGAATGGAAACGGTAGCAGCGGTTCAAACGGAACCAAGGGAACCAATACGAACGGCGGGAACAATTCTAATAAAGGCGACAACAGTTCGGGCAGCACGCCCGCAAATAAAGATACCGGTTCTGAATAAAAAAGCACGTGATTGATCGCTTCCTGTGCTCCCGCCGGTTCACACCAAAAAAGCATGGAGAATCAGTTCTCCATGCTTTTTGTATTGTTATTTCTTGTTCTCTTTCCATTTCATCCGTTTCTTTCCTTCCCTGCACAGGTCAAGAAGCGGGCAGATTTCACATTGCGGGCGCTGGGCCTTGCAATGGTAGCGGCCGAAGAAGATCATCCAGTGGTGCGTGATCGACCATTCTTCTTTCGGCACTTTTTTCATTAAAGTTTGTTCCACTTCCAGTACACTGTCTTTGTAGCGGCAAAATCCGAGCCGTTTGCTTACTCTCTCTACATGGGTATCGACAGCAATGGCCGGAATGCCAAAAGCAACCGACAGGACAACGTTTGCCGTTTTTCTGCCGACGCCGGGCAGTTTCATCAGTTCTTCCCGCGTTTGCGGCACTTCCCGCCCGTATTCCTCGATGAGCATCCGGCAAAGTTTTTGGATGTTTTTTGCTTTGTTGCGGTAAAGCCCGATCGACCGGATGTCCTGCTGCAGTTCTTCAAGCGGCACGGCAATATAGTCATCCGGGGATTTATACTTTTGAAACAGATTTTTTGTCACTTTATTGACGAGCGCATCGGTGCACTGGGCGGATAATGTTACCGCGATCAGCAGCTCAAAAGGATTTGAATGATTCAATTCACAGCGGGCATCCGGAAACATTTCCCCCATTGTCTCAAGGCAATGCCGGATTTGTTGTTTTGTCAGCATCTCTCAAACTCCCGTAACTAGTTTACATAAAATTATTATCGTCACCTTTTATTGTTCAAGCCAGTTATAAAACGGCACCGGATTGGTCGTTTTCGGTTTTTCTGCTTGCGGTTTTGACGATTTGCGGAAATTCCTTCCATATTCGCGTGCTTCATCCACCGTCCGGATGCCGTTCTTTTTCCATTCAAACAAAATGCGGTCTATGTAGCGGAAATTCAGTTTGCCGGAGATAACGGCTTCACGCAGGGCGGCTTTAATCAAATCAGAGGATTGCCCGTCCTGGTCAATCCACATCGCCAATGTTTCGCATTCGAGCGGCGACAGCGGCCTGCCAAACTCCTGTTCAAACGTGGTGTATAAATCGGTTTCTTCATTTACGCTTTTTTCAAGCTCGTCCTGTTTTTTCTCATAGATAAATTCATCGGCGAGTTTCGCCCACAGCGGCATGATCGAATATTTTTCATACAGGATGCCGCCTTCCCCTTCCCCTTCTTCAATGGACAAAAACTGATGCTGGATTAGACGCCGCAAAATCGAAACGCACATACTTTCCGGAATGGTAAGCCTGTCTGCCAGATCTTCAGGCGTCGGAAACGCATTTCCCTCTTTTAAAAAAGAATAAACTTGCAGCAAAAGCACAAGTTCCGTTTCATTCAGGCCAAGCTGTTTGTATTTTTTCAATAAGAGCTGGGGGACGGTCAATACCCCTTCTTCCCACCAGGCAAGCAAAAGATCTTTATCCATGTCGGACACCTCAATGTAAGTATAGCAGTTTAAAAACGGCAAGGGAATTGAAAAAAACATCTGAAAAGAAAAACGGCTGCACACCGTCAATGCAGCCGTTTTTTCAATTACGGATAGATCCGGTTTAAAAGCCTCGGGAATGGAATCGTTTCGCGCACATGCTCAACGCCCGAAATCCAGGCAACCGTCCGCTCAAGGCCCAGCCCGAAGCCGGAATGCGGAACAGAACCGTATTTACGTAAATCAAGATACCATTTGTAAGCTTCTTCCGACAGATTGAAATCCTTGATCCGTTTCAGCAACAAATCATAGTCATTGATCCGCTCGCTGCCGCCGATGATTTCTCCGTACCCTTCTGGCGCAATCAAATCGGCGCACAGCACGACTTCCGGGCGCTTAGCATCCGGCTGCATGTAAAACGGTTTAATTGCAGCCGGATAATGCGTAATGAACACCGGCTTGTCGAAACTTTCGGCAATTGCGGTTTCATGCGGCGCGCCAAAATCTTCACCCCACTTGATATCCTCAAATCCTTTTTCATGGAGCAATTCAATGGCGTCATCATACGTAATCCGCGGAAACGGTGCCGACACTTGTTCAAGCCTTGAAGTATCGCGGCCAAGCCGGTGTAGGTCGAGTTTGCAGTTTTCCAAAACGGACCGGACGATATAGGAAACATACTGTTCCTGCACTTTCAGGCTGTCTTCATGTTCATAAAAAGCCATTTCCGGCTCGATCATCCAAAACTCGATCAAATGGCGGCGCGTTTTCGATTTTTCAGCGCGGAACGTTGGGCCGAAAGAGAATACTTTTCCGAATGCCATCGCTGCCGCTTCCATGTAAAGCTGCCCGCTTTGCGAAAGATAAGCTTCTTCATCAAAGTACTTCGTATGGAACAGCTCGGTCGTCCCTTCCGGCGCACTGCCGGTTAAAATCGGCGGGTCGATTTTCGTAAATCCGTTCATATTGAAAAATTCATACGTCGCCCGGATGATTTCGTTCCGGATTTTCATGACAGCGTGCTGGCGGCGGGAACGGAGCCATAAATGCCTGTGGTCCATTAAAAATTCGGTCCCGTGTGCTTTCGGTGTGATCGGGTAATCTACGGCTTCATGGATGATCTGAATGCCGGCCACCTGGAGCTCGTAGCCGAACGGGGAGCGGGCATCTTCCCGGACGGTGCCGGTAACGTAGAAAGAAGTTTCCTGGCTCATCGATTTTGCCGTTTGAAAGACCTCTTCCCCGGCTTCGTTCTTTACGACCACGCCTTGTATAAAGCCTGTCCCGTCACGCAGCTCGAGAAAGGCAATCTTGCCGCTTGAACGTTTATTGTTCAGCCAGACCCCGATCGTCACTTCCTCCCCGATATGCTGGTGTACTTCTGAAATGGTGATTTTCACGGTATTTCCCTCCAAAACAATTTCCGGCTTGTCTCCCATATGTACCGGAATCCATTATACTAAACAAAGGCGGAAAAAGGAAACAAGCCAAAGGTTCATGCTTTTTTCCGTGTTTCCACGAACTGTTTGATCCGCTTAAGCGCTTCTTCAAGATTTTCCAAAGAAGTGGCATAAGAAAGCCGGATATTGTTTTCCGCGCCGAAACCGGAACCCGGGACAACGGCAACGCGCGCTTCCTCGAGCAAAGCCTCCGCAAATGCGTCAACCGTTTGAAAACCGGTCAGCTTTGCGGCTTTCTTCACATTCGGGAATAAATAAAAAGCGCCTTGCGGTTTGATGCAGGTAATCCCGTCAATTTCAACCAGCTGGTTAAAAACTGCATTGAGCCGTGCCTCGAAAGCCTGGCGCATCTCTTCCACGGTGCGCTGGTCCCCGCTGTATGCGGCGAGTGCCGCGAACTGGGAAGGCGTTGCCGGATTGGAAGTCGAATGGCTGGCAAGATTTGTCATCGCTTTAATGATTTCCCCGTTTCCGGCCGCATAGCCGATCCGCCAGCCGGTCATGGAATGGGATTTTGAGACGCCGTTAATGATCACCGTCTGTGCTTTCAGTTCCGGTGAAATGGTGGCGATCGAGACATGCCGGTTGCCGCCGTACACCAATTTTTCGTAAATTTCGTCCGACACGATCAAAATATCGTGTTTCAGGCAGACTTCGCCGAGTTTTTCAAGTTCTTCCCTTGTATACATCATGCCGGTCGGATTGCCGGGAGAGTTGAGTACAAACGCTTTTGTCCGTGGTGATACGGCTTTTTCCAGCTGCTCCGGCGTTATTTTATACTGGTTTTCTTCTTTGCCTTCTACAAAGACCGGGACGCCTTCCGCAAGCTTTACCTGCTCGGGATAGCTTACCCAGTAAGGAGACGGGATGATCACTTCATCGCCCTGGTCGAGCAGCACCTGAAACAATGTATACAAGGCGTGTTTTGCCCCGTTGGTGATGATGATTTCATTTGCTTTAAAGCCAAGCCCCTGGTCTTTTTGGAATTTTTCAATGACGGCCTCTTTCAGCGATGCCATTCCGCCAGCCGGGGTATACTTCGTCTGGCCGTCCAGCATCGACTGATACGCGGCTTCGATAATCTCCCTCGGTGTATTAAAATCGGGTTCACCTGCGCCAAGGCCGATCACATCGATGCCTTGCGCCTTCATTGCTTTTGCCTTTGCCGTAATCGCCAACGTGGATGACGGCGTTAATGCACTTACCCTTGATGCCAGTTTCATACGATTCACCTCTCCAAACGGATCAATTGGATTTTTTTAAAAAAGGAACCTCATCATAGCCGAGGCTGTTTCCTTTTATATAAGCAACTTCCCAAATGGGAACCTGGCTTTCCATGCCGAGCCGCACAGATAAAATTTTATCCGGCTGCCTTTTTTGCACCACTTGTTTCACTGCATCCTGTTTTGAGATGCCGGTATTCAAGTCTAGGACGGTCACACGTTTCGGTTTCTTTTCAGGGATCCAAATCACTTTTTTCTTCCCGCCTTTTCCTTTCCCCACGACAACATAATAGGTGCTTGTGCCATTGTAAAGATAAAATGCATCGGCAGCCCGGATGCCGGCTTTGCTTTTGGCAACAGCGGCCGCTTTGTTGTATGCTTCATGATACGGTTTCCGTGCTTTCCAATAAGTCTCTGCCGCAAATCCGGCTATCACGATGACCAAAATGCAAATTGAGATCAGTGCTTTTTTCATTCCGAACCCTCATTTTCCATGGCGTAAATCCTTTTAAGCAGATATTGTCATTCATATCAGTTCCCATGCAGGCCATCCTAAGCTTAGAATCATTTCCTTCATCATTATACAGCAAAAATGAATGAAAAAATGATGCATTTGATCATTTTTCCGGTCCACCCTGTTTTGTGCTGCATTGTCGCAGCACTTTTTTTACAGCCAGCTTTCAATGGCCTCAAGCGTCCCGTTCAGATCCAGGTGCCTGATGCGGACCGGCGGCAGCGATTTTATGAACGCCGGCCCGTATGTGGCCGTTTCAATCCTCCGGTCCAGGACAAGAAAAATGCCGCGGTCATGGCGCGTCCGGATAAGCCTGCCAAACCCTTGTTTGAACCTGAGCACGGCTTCGGGCAACGCATAAGCGGAAAACGGATTTTTCCCTTTTGCCCTGAAATAATCGGACTTTGCTTCTATAACCGGCTCATCCGGGGGCAAAAACGGGAGGCGGGCCATCACGAGGCAGGAAAGGTCATCGCCAGGGATGTCAACCCCTTCCCAAAAACTGCTTAAACCGAGAAGGATCGCTTTGTCAAATTTTTGAAAGCTTTTCGTTAACCTCGACCGGCTGCCGCTTGATATGCCCTGGGCGATGAGCATATAATCTTCAAGCATTCCGCTTTCTTTCATCAGGTGGTACACCTTTTTCAACAAATCAAAGGATGTAAATAAAATCATCATCCTGCCCTTTGTGGCCTCCGCAACGGCAAGCAGATAACCTGCCATTTTTTCCGCAAAGTCTTCCATACTGGCGGATCCGATATCAGGAAGGTCGTTCGGGATAATAAACTGCACCTGCCTGTCAAAGCGGAAAGGCGACGGAATGCGGACTGTTTTTGTGGTGTGCGAAAGCCCCGTCTCGCCCAGAAAATAGCGGAAGCTTCCGCCAACGGTCAATGACGCGGAAGTAAGCACGACACTCTTTTTTTGCGAAAAAAAAGCTTTTTGCAACGTTTCTCCGGCATGCACCGGCTGGCAATAGATGACAAGGCTGTTCGGGAGGGCGCGCAAATCTCCTTCCACCCAGACGACATTTTCATCCCCGCCGTTTTGGCCGGCGAAAACGGCCAGGTTCTCGCGCAAAAGGCGCCAATCTTCCAAAAAGCTGTACATTTCTTCGATAAAAGCGAGTGTCTGTTCTTTCATCTGTTTTTCGGAAAGCAACTGCAAAAGCCTTTCTTCCAATGCCTGCGAAATCTCTTTCATGGACGCCCTGACCCGTTCCGTACAGAGCAGGACCGCCTGCCATGCTTTTTGTTTCCAGTTTTCTTTTTTAATTCTTAATTTGATTTTCTGGTAACCGTTTGTTTCCCGCTTCGCGCGCATCACTTTTTGGGCGAGCAAACCGAATAAATCATCGAGCTCGGCATCAAGCCCCTGAAGGATTGCATCGCATTCAAACGCATGCAGCCCGGATTTTAGCCCGTATTTTTCCATCATTTTTTCCAATTTGTAAAACAGCTGTTTTTGCTCATACAGGCCGAGCCTTGCCATCATATATTTCATTTGGTTGTAACTTGCGCGTTTCCCGATCGTTTCCCGGGCCGCTTGTTCAAGGCGGTGGGCTTCATCAATGATGACGTATTGAAATCCGTCAAACACCGACTGGTCCCTTTCAAGTTCCGCGCACAGCATCGCATGGTTCGTGATGGCGATGTCAGCAGAAGCTGCGCAGGCTTTGGCATGGAGATAAAAATCCCGCGATTTCCACGGATCTTTTTTATCCGTATGCCAGCCGTCCTGTTTAATCCGCTGCCAAAAATGTTTTCCGCCGCCGGATAAATGAAGCTCGTCAAGATCGCCGCTTTCTGTTCCGGTAAGCCAGACCAGGATTTGCATTTTGGCAAATACGGCGTCGTACTGCCGGTCCGGTTCTTTTAACGACTGTTCAAACTTAAACAAATGCAGGTAATGGCTTCTCCCCTTTAGCAACACGGTCCTGACCGGGGTTTTCAGCATCTGTTCAAGCCTTTTGATTTCCTTATTTAAAAGCTGGTGCTCAAGCGCAACCGTATACGTGCTGATTAACACCGGTTTTTGTTCCGAAATCGCTTGGAAAGCGGCCGGCACAAGATAGGCAAGGGATTTGCCGATTCCCGTGCCTGCTTCCAATGCGACATGCTCGCCGGCAGAAAAAGCTTCGCGGACATGGTCCATCATTTCAAATTGGGCAGGGCGCGCTTCCATCCTGGCGCCTGAAGCCGCAAACCAGGATTCTTTTTCAGCCGCATCCTGCGGATAACGGCCAATCTCGCGCGGGCCGTCATCCGCAGGCAGGCTTTTCCGCTTTAATGCGATGCCCCGGTATACTTCCATATCTGGCGGCAAATGCTCGATATGCCGCCGTTTCTCTTCCAGTATATCCTCAAAAATGCCGGCAAGGTCGCTTTTCAAGGAATAAGAAAGCGGCACGAGTTGTTCAAGTGTGACGACAGGAAGGGACGCACACTTTTCCATGCAGGCAAGAAGCAGCTTTGCCGTAACAAAAGCATCACTGTCCGCCCGGTGCGGCCGTTCATGATAAAGGGACAAAGAATCGGCCAGATCCCCCAGTTTATAACTGTTTAAAGTTGGAAATGCAATTCTCGAAAATTCAACGGTGTCAAGGCTCGGCCCGCGAAACGGCGGAAACCCCGCAGCCTTTAATTCCTGCTGCAAAAACGGCAGGTCAAACAGCACATTGTGGGCGACAAATATGCTGCCTTCCAAAATTTCCATGATGCGCGGGGCGATCTCCGAAAATACCGGTGCTTCTTCAAGCATGCCGTTATCGATCCCGGTCAATTCCGAAATAAACGGCGGTACCGGCTTTTCGGGATTGACGAAGCTTGTAAATTGCGTTTTGATCTCCCGGCCTTCAACCACAACAGCGGAAAACTGGATGATGCGATCGCCTTTTTTTGCTGAATTTCCTGTTGTTTCAAGATCTACGACTACATAGCGCTGCATAACATCACCTGACTAAAAATAATTGCCCCGTTTCTTCCATATTGTACTATTTTAACATAAAATCGATGATTCGCCACAACCAGGCTGCAGAAATTGAAAAACCGCCCTGCCCGAAAAAGCAGGTGCGGTTTTCCCCCTACAGAATCGTGGAAGCCGGTTCTTCCGATAACATTTTTTCAATCCGGTTTTTTGCATCAAGCAGGACAATTTTCGGATGGTGGTTTTTCATTTCTTCTTCCGTCAAAAGGGCGTACGAAATGATAATCACAATGTCACCGGGTTGTGCAAGCCGGGCGGCCGCGCCGTTCAGGCAGATGACACCGGATCCCCTTTCACCCGGGATAATGTACGTTTCAAATCGCGCCCCGTTGTAATTGTTCACAATTTGCACTTTCTCATTGGGCGCCATTCCCGCAGCATCCAGCAAATCCGCATCAATCGTGATGCTTCCGACATAGTTTAAATTCGCTTCCGTTACGGTTGCCCGGTGGATTTTTCCGTTCATCACAGTCCGTAGCAAAGCAATCCCTCCCTATTCTTGTTGTTTATCCTGCAAAAATGATATTGTCGATGAGCCGCGCTTTTTCAAATTGGACGGCGACTGCGAGGATACAGCGCCCGTTTATGGCATGGACCGGTTCGAGTTCAGGATAAGAATACAATTCCACGTAATCGATTTTCCCGGACAGATGCGCGGAAAGATGCGCTTTCACAAGGGAAATCACTTTTTCCGGGTTTCTCTCTCCCTGTTCAACCGCTTTGTTTGCCAATTGCAAACTTTTGTATATTTCGGGCGCTTCTTTCCGCTCCGCCTCCGATAAATAGACGTTTCTCGAACTTTTTGCAAGGCCGTCCGGTTCGCGCACAATCGGGCATGGGACAATGTCAACCGGAAAATCCAGATCGCGGACAAGATTTTCAACAACGGCCACCTGCTGGGCATCTTTCAGCCCGAAATAAGCGCGGTCCGGCTGGACGAGGTGAAACAGTTTTGAAAGGACTACCGCCACGCCGTCAAAATGGCCCGGCCGCTTTCTTCCGCAAAGGACATCCGTCCCCTTTGTCACTTTTATTTGAACCGATAAAGCGCGCGGATACATTTCTTTAACAGACGGGATAAACAATACATCAACGCCGGCTGCTTCCGCTTTATGCCGGTCCCCTTCCGCATCGCGCGGATACCGGTCGAAATCTTCATTTGGCCCGAACTGGAGCGGGTTTACAAAAATGCTCATGATGACAATATCGTTTTCTTTTCTTGCCTGCTTTGCCAAGGCGAGATGGCCTTCATGCAAATAGCCCATCGTCGGGACAAACCCGATCGACTTGCCTTCTTTTTTATACCGGGATACAAGCGTCCGGATTTCCCGCTTCGTTTCTGCAACGCTCATCGCCTGTGCGGTTTTCATTTTGCACGCCCCCCGTACAGTGTTGCCAGCTCTTCTTCTTTCATCGTGTACGTATGCTTTTCTTCAGGGAACGCCCGGTTTTTTACTTCCTGTACATATTGGCGGAGCCCGCTGTGCATCACGGCATCCGCATCGGCAAATTGCTTCACAAATTTTGCCACTTTTTCGCTTCCGTATTTCACCAGGTCATGGAATACAAGCACCTGCCCGTCTACGCCAAGCCCGGCCCCGATTCCGATGGTTGGAATGGAAAGGGCGGATGTCACTTCTTCCGAAAGCTGCCGCGGGACGCATTCCAGGACGACGGCGAAAGCGCCGGCCTCCTCGCACGCTTTCGCATCTTCCAGCAGCTTTTTGGCGGCTTCCGCTGTTTTTCCCTGGACTTTATAGCCGCCGAAAATCCCGACCTTTTGCGGCGTCAGCCCGATATGAGCCATCACCGGGATGCCCGATTCCGTAAGCGCTTCAATGTGAGCCGCAACTTCTTTCCCGCCTTCCAGTTTTACGGCATGGGCCCCGCCGTCCTGAATAATGCGGGCGCCGTTTTTTAATGTTTCTTCACGGCTCAAATGGTAAGACATAAACGGCAAGTCGGTGACGACAAAGGTGTTTTTCGCCCCGCGCTTGACCGCTTTCGTATGGTGGACCATATCCGCCACGGTCACCGGAATGGTCGAATCATAGCCGAGCACGACCATGCCGAGCGAATCGCCGACAAGAATCATGTCGACGCCCGCTTCTTCTGCAAGCTTTGCAGAAGGGTAATCGTAGGCGGTCACCATTGCAATTTTTTCTTCTTGCGCCTTCATCTTCACAAAATCCGTCGTTTGTTTCATTTTCCAACACTCCTCACCTGTCATGGATTGACCGGTGCAGAGGAAACAAACAATTGGAAAAAGGAGCCCATCACTGGACAGACGGGCTCCCTGTTTTTTCAATTGTTCATTTTGGCCCTCTGTCCCCGTCCGTTTAAGGATCAAGGCAGAATCTATTTTGTATAAAAAGCTGAAATGGTATAGTTCCGAAATAGATACTACCCAAGTTGATTATAACAGGAATGGCCGGATTGCGCTATATCCGGCCAAAAATTTTGTCAATTTTTTAACGTTCGATTTCAATATCTGCGGAATAAATGGCATGCATCTGCCCGTCTTCCCCTTCAAGCTGGAGCACGCCGTCATCCGTGATGCCGACCGCACGCCCTGAAATATCCCCTTTTAACGTATGCGCCGTGATTTTTTTCCCTGCCACATTGGCATAACTTTCCCATAAAATTTTAAGCGGCGCAAAGCCGTCCCTGAGATAAATTTCCTCGTATTTTTCCAATTTTTCAAGGATGCGCTGGACGAGCAGCGCGCGTTTTACCTTTTTGCCCGAGGCAAGGGAAAGGGATGTTGCGATCGGTTTTAAGGCTTCCGGGAAATCGGTTTCGTTTACATTGATCCCGATCCCTGTAATCACAGCCTGGATCCGGTCTGTGTCCGCTTCAAGCTCTGTCAGGATCCCTGCGCATTTTTTTTCGCCGATTAACAGGTCATTCGGCCACTTGATCTCCGGCACAATCCCTGCCGTTTCTTCGATTGCCTGCGCAACAGCAACGGCGGCAATGAGCGTAAACGGGGGCGCCATTTGCGGCGGAAGATCCGGCCGCAGGACAATGCTCATCCAGATACCGGTATATTTAGGGGAGTACCAGGACCGCCTGAGCCTGCCCCTTCCCCCCGTTTGCTGCTCAGCGATAACAAGCGTGCCGTCGGGACAGCCTTCCTGTACGAGCTGGTGCGCGAGCCGCTGGGTCGAATCGATCGTTTCCCGGTAATGGATGTTTCTTGCAAGCCGTTTTGTCCCGAGCCCGTACCGGATTTCATTTTCCGTCACTTTATCGCCCGTTGCTTTAACACGGTACCCTTTTTTCCGGACCGCTTCCAATTCAAAACCTTCTTTGCGCAGCTCTTCCATATGCTTCCAAACTGCCGCCCGCGAGCAGTTCAGTTTTTTCGCCAGCGTTTCTCCCGATACAAAGCCGTCCCCTGCTTCCGTCAGCAGTTCTATTATTTTTTCTCTTGTGGATATTTGCACAAAACCCACCTCCGGATTGCCTCATATTGGTTTTCGATTTCGCCGTTTATCAGCGCTTTTTCAATCTCACGAAGCATTTCTTTCAGCCACGGGCCGCCTTTTTTCGAAAAAAGCGCCATCAGCTTTTTCCCGTCGATTGCCAGCTCGTTGCGGTTTTTCACCGGCAATTTCCGGAAAGCCTGCCGGAGGGCGGCAATGCGGGGCGAAGGGTTTTCACGGCGAAAAGCGCAGAAAACCGCTTCAGCATCCAATGCCATTTGTTCGCCGGCATCGTAGAGCATAAGTGGATCCCACTTTCGCCCGGCGCGCATCCTGAAAAAACCGAGCGTACGCACGATGGCTTTCCGTTTTTCATTCGGCAGTTTCCATTTTCGCAAAAAAGTGTTGGCATCTTCCGGGTCTGCGGTTGCAACTAGGTACACCCAAAGCTGTTGTTCTGACAATTCGTTTAACACCGGGTGCAGGGCAGAAAAAAGCTGCGCTTCCCTGCCGCAAAGACCGGGCAGAAACCCGAGCAGCCCGGTTTCTTGAAGCAGTTGCAGCGCTTCATACGGATGCTCTCCTTCCAGCAATTTGATAAATTCCTGGGTAATCCGCTCAACGGCAATATGCCGGATAAGCGGTGCATGGCGCTTGATGGCCTGTTTCGTCCCGTCTTCAATCCAAAAACCGAGCTGGCTCGTAAACCGGGCGGCCCGCATCATCCGAAGCGCGTCTTCCCGGAATCTTTCTTCAGGGGATCCGACCGTTTCAATCCGCTTCATCCGGATGGCTTCACTGCCTGCAAACGGATCAATCAGTTTCCCGTTTTTATCCATCGCCATCGCATTCATCGTGAAGTCGCGCCGTTTTAAATCTTCAAGCAATGAGTCCACATATTCAACCGATTCCGGGCGCCGGTAATCTTTATATACCGACTCGGTCCGGAACGTCGTGATCTCATACTGGTTTCCTTTATACAATACAAGCACTGTTCCATGTTCAATGCCGATGTCGACAGTATGTGTAAAAAGTGCCTTTACCTCTTCCGGTTTCGCCGAGGTGGCAATATCGACATCGTGCACCGGCCGCCCAAGCAGGCTGTCGCGGATCGATCCCCCGACAAAAAAAGCTTTGAACCCTGCATCTTCAAGCGTCCGGATAATGGGAAGCGCCGTCTGAAATGGCGGGAGCATGTCCATCAACCTCATTTACCGTTTGTTCATATATTTGTTCATATTGTTTCAAAATGTTGCGGGAATAAAATTTATCTTTTACCGTCTTTTCGCACGCTTTCGAAAACGCAGCATAAAGGCCCGGATCCTCAAGCAGCCGGATGGCTTTTCCGGCAACGGCTTCAACATCGCCCAGCCCGCACAAATAGCCGTTCATCCCGTCTGTTATCACTTCCGGAATCCCGCCAACCCGGGTGCCAATGCACGGGACGCCGCACGCCATCGCTTCAAGCGCAACAAGGCCGAAACTTTCCTTTTCCGATAAAAGCAGCATCAAATCGCTGATTGCGTACAGCTCCTCGATCCGGTCCTGCTTTCCTAAAAACAAGACATCTTTTTCTATACCGCATTGGGCAACGAGCCGGGAGACGACGGTCATTTCCGGCCCGTCGCCGACAAGGAGCAGTTTTGCCGGCATTTGTGCCCGCACTTTCGCAAAAGCCTTGACGACATCGGGCACGCGCTTTACCGCCCGGAAATTGGAAACGTGAATCAGCACTTTTTCCTTTTCCGAAATGCCGTAATCCTGTTTTAAATGGCCTGCCTCCATTTTCCGGTATACGCGTTCATCGACAAAATTATAAACCGTCGAAATGTTTTTCTGCGGCCGGATCAAATCATACGTTTGCCGGACAAGTGCATCGGAAACCGCCGTCACTGCATCCGACCGTTCAATCCCGAACCGGATGGCGGAGACAAGCGACGGGTCATACCCGAGCACGGTGATGTCCGTGCCGTGCAGGGTGGTCACGATTTTCATCCGGGTACCGGTCATCATTTTGCCGAGAATGGCGCAGATGGCGTGTGGAATCGCATAATGGACATGGAGCACATCCAGCTGTTCCCTTTCCGCCACTTCCGCGATTTTAGAGGCAAGCGCAATATCATAAGGCGGATATTGAAAGACGGCGTACTGGTTCACTTCCACCTGATGGGTATAAATATTCGGGTACATTTTATTGAGCCGGAACGGGACACTCGAGGTAATAAAATGGATCTCATGGCCGTTTTCGGCAAGCAGCTGGCCAAGTTCCGTTGCAATGACGCCGGATCCGCCTACGGTCGGATAGCACGTAATCCCGATTTTTAACTTTTTCATAAATCGAGCACATCCAAATTCACAAGAACCGGTGTTTTGCTTAAAAACCCTTCTGCATATTTCACCCCGAGCTCTTTCCCGAACATCCTCTCGCGCGCAGTGACCGCTTCAATATAGCCATCCGTAAGCGGGGTATGGACACTTCTTTCCCGAATCGAAAACTGGCTTTCATAGGCATGGAGACTCTCAAGTTTTTTGTCCATAAAGTTGGTGACATCGACGACAAAATCGGGCGGATGAAAACCGTTTACCATATAAAAATAAAGATGTTTCGGTTTATGGGAAGGAAGATCCGGTTCAGAACGGTATTTCCTGATGCCGGCTGAAAAAAAGGCTTCCTCTGTAAGCCTGCCGCAGTTACCGTGATCGGGATGGCGGTCTTCATGAAAAGGCGCAAACACGACATCCGGCTGAAACTTCCGAATGACGCCGGTAATCGCGCGGATAGCGTCCGCTTGCATAAAAAGGCCGCGGTCCGGCAATTTCAGCGTTACTCTTTCTCTAACCCCGAGGCAAGCTGCCGAGTTTTGTGCCTCTTTTTTGCGGTTTTCAACCGTCCCGTTCGAAGACAGCTCCGCTTCTGTCAAATCGCATATCGCAATTTTTTTCCCCATCGATGCCCATTTGGCAATGGATGCCGCCATGCCGATTTCGACATCGTCGGCATGGGCCCCGAAAGCGAGAATATCCACCTTGCCAGCCATTTCCTTTCCTCCTTCCGGTTAATCCAAAATATTTTCGAGCCCGTAAACAAATGTATTGAGGTTCATCACCGTTTCAACGGCTACTTTCACCCCTGACATGAAAGATGCGCGATCCATCGAGTCATGACGGATCGTAAGCAGCTGGCCGTCCCCGCCGAACAGCACTTCCTGGTGGGCGACAAGGCCGGGCAGGCGGACGCTGTGGATATGCATGCCTTCAAAATCCGCGCCTCTTGCACCTTGTAATGTTTCTTTTTCATCCGGATGCCCCTGTGTTTTTTTTCTTCTTGCTTCCGAGATCATTTGCGCCGTTTTTACGCTCGTGCCGGACGGGGCATCTTTTTTCCGGTCATGGTGCAGCTCGATGATTTCCACATCCGGGAAATATTTCGCCGCCATTTGCGCAAATTTCATCATCAGCACTGCCCCGACAGCAAAATTCGGTGCAATGATACAGCCGATTCCTTTTTGTGCGGAAACAGCCTTTAGTTCTTCCAGTTCCGCATCGGTAAACCCGGTCGTCCCGACAACCGGACGGACACAATGTGCGAGAGCCGTTTTCGCATGGAGGAACCCTGCTTTCGGCACCGTCAAATCAATCCATACATCCGCCGGGCAGTTTTCAAGGCATGCTTCCGGGTCGGTATACACCCGGACCGGTTCGCCGTTATAATCGGATACATCATTGAACAGTTTGCCGTCAAAAGTCCTGTCCACTACGCCAACGAGTTTAAAATGTTCCGTCCGCTCGATCAGCCGCACCGCCTCGCTCCCCATTTTCCCGCGGGCCCCGGCAACAATAATCCGAATATCATCCATGTTTCATTACTCCTCCTGCTCTTTACGCGTCCATCTGTCTTTATCACGCGTATTAAATTTCTGCAAAACCATTGTATGGGCTTCCTGTAAATCAATATGTAAAGCATTTGCCATGCAAATGACGACAAACAGCAAATCGCCGAGCTCTTCTGCTACGGTTTTCGGCTTCTCATCCGGTTTTTTCGGTTTTTCCCCGTAATAATGATTGATTTCGCGCGCCAGCTCTCCAAGTTCTTCCGTCAGCCTTGCTGTAAGCGCAAGCGGACTGAAGTACCCTTCTTTAAACTGGCTGATATAATCATCGACTTCTTTTTGCATTTGCCGGATCGTTTTGTTTTCTGCCATTTTCATCCCCCAATCCTGTAATCCTCTTCCATGTTAGCCAAAAACGGCAGATTTTACAAATCATATATTTGCTTTTCTCTCTGCCTGATTGCCCTTTTGTACCGCTTTCGCTATAATGGGAACGCCGGATATATACCGGGGAAGGAGGATACGGATTATGCTGAAAATGAAAAACATCTTTTTTATCCTGCTCGGCTCTTGCATCTTTGCCTTTGGCATTGTCCATTTTAATATCCAGAATCATCTGGCGGAAGGCGGTTTTACCGGAATTACGCTGCTGCTTTACTATTTATTTCACATCAACCCCTCTTACTCCAATCTGATTTTGAATATCCCCGTATTTTTTGTCGGATGGAAGCTGCTTGGAAAAAAATCGTTTTACTATACACTGGTCGGGACGGTCGGCTCCTCTCTTTTTTTATGGATATTTGAAAAGAAACATTTCCATATTCCGCTTCGCGATGATATGTTTCTTGCGGCGCTGTTTGCCGGGGTATTTATCGGCATCGGGCTCGGGATTATTTTCCGCTACGGGGGGACATCGGGAGGTGTCGATATCATTGCCAGGCTCGTATTTAAATATAAAGGCGTGGCAATGGGCAGGACCATGTTCATGTTCGACGCATGCGTGATTACGCTGTCGCTTATCACCTACCTGCATTACCGGGAAGCGATGTACACGCTCGTTGCCGTTTTTGTCGGCTCGCGAGTTGTCGATTTTCTGCAGGAAGGGGCCTATACGGCTAGAGGCGCTTTTATCATTTCGGACAAGCATGATGAAATTGCCGAGAAAGTCATGAAGCAGATGGACCGCGGCGTTACCGTTTTTCGCGGGCACGGCATGTTCACGAAACAGGACCGGGATGTGCTGTACTGTGTCGTCGGAAAACATGAGGTGTCCCGTTTAAAAGGCATTATCCATTCCGTTGACCCCCATGCTTTCGTGTCGATGATGGTGGTCCATGATGTGCTCGGGGAAGGCTTTACGCTTGATGAGAATAAACAGCCGATTGAAGATTAAAAAAGAGCTGCCGCGGCAGCTCTTTTTTAAACCTGTTTTTCAAAATGCAGGCGTTTGTTGATCAGGTAGATAACCGGCATTCCAATCAGCATCACGGCTAGCTCGCCGGCACCTGCCGTCAGCCAGCCGAAAAAGAAAGGCACGCCGTTAAACCATTGCATTTCCCATGCGATAATAAACATGGAGGCCGTAAAAGCAATGGAATTAAGGATCATCTGTCCCCAGACGCCCTTTATAAACCGTGCGGATAAAATGGTAATCGCAAGCGCAAGGACGGACTGGGCTGTACCGATGAACATATCATACTTGATCGGCGAGAAAAACAAGTTTGAGAGAAAAACGCCTGCCACTATACCGATCATATACTTCTTGTTAAACACAACGAGATGGTTAAAAATTTCAGAAACACGGAACTGGACGTTCATAAACGCAAGCGGCTGGATAAAAAATGTCACCGCAATATACAGTGCCGCGACAACCCCGTTGACGACGAGTGTTTTCAGTTTCATATGCATCTCTCCTTAGTTTTTTTACGTGGGATGGTTTCGAACCACGGGTTGGAAACAACCAAACTTCTTCATTATAATGCAAACCGGCACATGCAGCAAGACGAAAAAAAGCTTTCCGGGTTGCCGATACACCCCGGAAAGCTTTTCGTACTGTCAATTATTGTTGTTATTGCCGTTTAAGTTGGTAAAGATGAGGATTAAACGCAGCAATTCAATGACCGCAACCGCCGCGGCAGCTACATATGTCAGCGCGGCAGCCGATAACACTTTGCGCGCTTCCCTTTCTTCCCCGCCGCGGACGATGCCGAGCGACGTCATTTGGGCAAGCGCACGTGACGACGCATTGAATTCAACCGGCAATGTCACAAGCTGGAACAACACGGCAAGCCCCATCAGAATAATACCAAGCAGGAACATGCCTGTCGCATGCGTGAACATCCCGATCAAAATAAAAATCCAAGAGGCGTTGCTGCCGATATTCGCCACAGGCACAAGGCGGTGGCGGAAACGGAGCGGCCCGTAGTTGACTTTATCCTGAATAGCGTGTCCGCATTCGTGCGCCGCAACAGCCGCACCCGCAATCGAACGCCCGTGGTAGTTGGCAGTCGACAAATTGACGGTTTTGTTAATCGGATTGTAATGGTCGCTCAGAAAGCCGCTGTGTTCTAGCACTTTCACATGGTATAAGCCATTTTCGTCCAAGATCATCCTTGCCACCTCGGCGCCTGTCATGCCGGATGCATTTGCGACCTTTTCATACTTACTGTATGTGTTTCTTACCTTCAGCTGGGCCCAGATCGGAATGATCGTCAAAATGAGATAGTAAATCAAAAACGACATTTGCCACCCTCCATAACCTCCATGGTTATCTTACTTTTATTGTATCCGAATAAGGTCAAAAGGTCAATCCATATGATCGGTCTCGTGACGCTCTTCTTTTTGCCCTTTGTATTTTCTCCATCCGACATACGATAAAGTAAGAATGATGATGCTGCCGGTGGAAATCATAATCCACCAGAGGGAGGGGTCGGCTTCATCTTCCTTCATGGCTTCAAACAGCTGCTTTAAATCTGTCCGGAGCGCCTCCAGCTCCTTTTTTCCGGACCCGCTGCCTGCCACCTTGTCCCGATAACGGTCAATATAAGCGATTTTCGAATCGAGCCGCTGTATTTTTTCAACCGGCAGATCCACTCTTAAACTCGGCTCGATCACTGCATATTGTTTGAGGAACAGGTTTAATTTTTCGTTGTACGTTTCACGCTTCCCTGTTGCGGCTGCTTTTTGCACCTCTGTAAATGAAGACATCACCGGCCCTTCCATCTGCGTCCAGAGCGGCTGATACTTCGATTGGATCGCATCCACCACGAGCCGGAATGACGTGCAGGCATCCACTTTCTCCTCAGGCTCTGCGCTTACTTTCGTCAACGCCTTTACCGCTTCATCATGAGTGACGGTCAAAACTCTCAATTCATCCATCGTTAAACGTTTATTTTTAAACGATTGCCTGGAAAATGTTTTCGAAAATTCATTCAGCACATTTTTTGCTTCTGCATATTGCCCGTTTTTCGCCAGCTGCAATGCCTCGTCGCTTAGGTCATTTAAATGTGCCAAAGCATCATCCGAACCTTTTGCAAAACTTTTTCCGGCAAAACTTAACATGAACACACAAAGAAGGATCACTACTTTTCTCCTCATCCTTGTCCCCCCTCATATTGTTACTAACTTATGAAGGGAAGGACAAGAGTAGACCATAAAAACAGCCTGGCGTCCATTTCGGGAATTCCTGTTTTCTGCCGGCGGAAAAAGCGATTTAAAGTTCGAGGCGGAGCCGCCTTTTGTGCATGGCAAACCGGTATGCAAGCAAAACAGACAGGATGCTCAGCCAAAAGGTAAAATAGCCGATTTCACGGATGTACCGGTATACATCTTCGTACCGGGGAAACTGCATAAAAACGTAGTCAATGATATCATTGTGCAAAGCCCATACCGCCGCAACCAAAAGATGCTTCCATTTGAATTGGTAAAACGGCGCATACAATATTCCCTCTATCGCCATTGCCAAATGGGAAGCCATCAGCATATATCCCTGCCATGGCAATGAGCCGTTTACGATCAGCACGAGAAAGTTCATCGCAACCGCCCAAATCCCGTATTTAAAAAGTGTCACCATTGCAAGCGCCTCCACATACGGCCAGTGTTTCCGCCATAAAAAGGCAAGCAGCACAAACAGAAAGAACAGGCTTGCGGTCGGGCTGTCCGGGACAAACAGCCAAAACGCGGGCGGCGTATCGCGAAGCTGCCACCCGTACCAAATGTAACCATAAATGGTCCCTGCAGCATTGGCTAAAAAAAGCAGCCAAAGGACACGCCTGTCTGCCAGCGCCGCATACAATGCCGGTACATTCATCGTTTTCCCCCATTTCAAAAATGATAGGCTCATTTTAACAAAACAGAAAGCATGAAAAAAGCCGGCAGAAACCGGCTTTTTTTGCTTTTATTTCGATTTTAGCCCGGCGATATAATCCGCCAGTTTTTTCAAATCCTGATCCGAGCCTTTAAATTGGTTAGGCGGCATTTTCCCTTTGCCTTTTTTGGCAATCTTTGCAATTTCATCCGCACTTAAGCCTGTGCCGACCAAAGAAGGAGCTGCCGCACTGCCCTGGAGATTTTCCCCGTGGCACGTTACACACGTCTGCTTGGCAAATACTTTATAGCCTTCAGCATTTTTGTCAATGGAAACCTGTTTCACGATTTTCCCCTGCTCTTTCGCTTTTTTCCAATCGTGGTGGGCTGCCGCTTCCCATGTCAGGTAGAATATCGCACAAACCGCGAGCAGCATAAACACGGTTGCAAGGGGCCTGTCAAGCGGCCGCCGCTTAGGGCCGCGGTCAATAAACGGCGCCAACAGCAGTGCAAGAAAAGCAACGCCCGGGATCGCGAGCCCAATTACCTGGTACGGGCCGGAAGAATAAGTATACTTTAATAATTCATACAGGAATAGAAAATACCAGTCCGGCATCGGAATATAACTTGTGTCCGTCGGGTCTGCAATCCGCTCAAGCGGCGACGGGTGCGCGGCTGTGAGGCATAAAAAGCCGACAAGAAAAACAGCGCCGACGAGCCACTCTTTCAACAAAAAGTTCGGCCAAAAAGCTTCCGTTTTACCGGGATACTCCGAGTAATCCTTTGGAATATTCGGTTTGCGGTCCGCATTAATTCTGGAATCGCCAACAAATCTCATTCCTTTTCCGCGATGCATCCTTCCCCCTCCTTTTGCCCGTTATGGATACTTATACATTACAGCGGTCCGGAAATTCCCTGCTTGCGGATCATCAAAAAATGGGCTGCCAAAAGCAGCATCAGCACCGCCGGCAGGAAAAAGACATGGATGGCAAAAAAACGCGTCAGCGTCTGGGCGCCGACAATATCCGGATGGCCGGCCAAAAGCGTTTTAATATACGGCCCGATAAACGGCACCGAATCCGCAATCTGCAGGCTGACTTTTGTCGCAAAAAGCGCTTTCATATCCCACGGAAGCAAATAACCTGTGAGGCCGAGCCCGAGCATGACGAAAAAGATGAGCACGCCGACAATCCAGTTCAGCTCGCGCGGCTTCTTGTATGCGCCCTGGAAAAACACCCGCAGCGTATGTAAAAACATCATGACGATGACGAGGCTTGCCCCCCAGTGGTGCATTCCTCTCACAATCTGGCCGTATGCCACATCATGCTGCAAATAATAGACAGAGTGCCAGGCATTTTTAATATCCGGGACATAGTACATCGTTAAAAACATACCCGACAGAATCTGGATGGCTGTTATAAAGAAAGTGAGCCCCCCAAAACAATAGACAAAAGCGGAAAAATGGTGCGCCGGGTTGACATGCTCCGGCACTTCATGGTCGGCAATATCCCGCCAAAGCGGCGTAATATCAAGGCGCTCGTCGACCCAGTCATACAATTTGCTAAGCATCTCTTCCCCCTCACTTCACATATGGATTTTTCTGCGGTTTGCCCAGATACAGATAGCCGCCCTTTGTTTTGACAGGGTATGCATCCAAAGGCGCGGAAGGTGGTGTTCCCGGTACGTTTTTCCCGTTTTTCTCATACCGTCCGCCGTGGCAAGGGCAAAAAAACTGATTCGGATGCGCTTTGTTCGTATTCCAGTTCACGGTACAGCCGAGATGTTTGCAAACCGGTGAAAGTGCCACAATATCGCCTTTGCTGTCTTTATACACCCAGGCCGTCTGGGTGACATCCGATTTATACCAGCCGTCTGTCTGTTCGTATTTAAAATCGACACGCACCGGTTCGCTCTTAATATCGGAAACTTTCAATTTGGTTGGATGAAAGTCGCCGGCTGCTTCCGCCTCGAGCACCGGGTCGACGGCAAAACGGAGCATTGGCATCAGCGCACCCGCAGCCATAAATCCGCCTACGCCCATCAGCGTGTAATTTAAAAACTGCCTCCTTGACACCGGATCTTTTTTGCTCAACCTGTTCCCCCCCTTACAGAACTCTCGGTTTCATACTATTTTCAAGATGCAGCAAATACACTCTTATGATAAAGCAAAGATATTTGCCGGTCAATGAATATTGTCTATTTTATGCCAAATATCTTTCTATTCGAAATAAACTGATATTTTAATATAACTTTTTCAGTTTTCCCCCCATGACCGGACAATGGTGGAGATAAGCTGTTTCACCTGTTCATCCACAATGGCATCTCGCTGTTTCTGTTCCATATGTTCAAGCGGGACAGCCGGCATCCAGAGCACATTTCCGTTCAGTTCGGCCTGGAGCCTTTGCCACCCGGGATCGCTGGTCAAATAAAAAATATGCCGGAACCCGCTTTCAGCCAATTCGGCTTCCCATGACTTGATGGCAGGCCCCGCGCTATCCGGGATCGCCTGCTGCAAATATGGGAAAGCGGGCAGCAAAACAATCCGGCCTTTAAATTGCGACTCAAGGCAGCCTGCGATCATCTGGATCCATTCATATCCGGAAGCGAGCTGCCGGATACGGTCCCCGAATGAAACCGGGACAAGCGGCAGGACTGCCGTGTCAATAAAGTAACGTTCCTGTTGGTACAATTCCATGTCATTTGCACGCCAGAGCACGAATGATACCCCTTTCATTTTCCCCACGGGCAGAAACCGGAATGATTAATCGTCCAGTTCTTTCATCTCCCCGCTTAATTCGACAAAACGGCTGTAATCTTTCTCATCGAGCGCTTTGTCGATTTCTTCTCGCAGTTTATTCCGTTTAAAATCTTTCATGCTTTTCTCCAATAATTTTTCCGCCATTTGCCGGTCTGTCTCGTTTATATGGAGATCTTTCGGCATATACGGGTTTTCTTCAAGCACAGCCGCATACTGGTACGATAATTGGGATTTTTTGAAATTGAGCTGGATATAAATGTCTTCTTCACGGTTCAGCCGGATATCATGGAAAGACTTTTCCGCATCCGTTGTCATAATATTATCTTTATAAAAGCGGAACGGCACATTGTCCACGCAATGCGTCGACATGATAATGCCGCGCGGGCAAAGATGCGCTTCCTCGACGAAATGGACTTTTTCCATCAGCTGGTCGTGGCCCATTAAATAATTCAAGATCCAGACTGACTCCCGTCTTTTTAATTGGTAATGATTTAAAAACCAACGGATAAACTCCTTTTTCTCGTTGATTGAAACAGGGGTGAGAGCCATCGTAATCCCTCCTCTGCAAATTGAATGGCCGTGTTTACAGCGGGCAGCTTTTTTGATAAAACATTGGTTTACACCTTCATTATACCTTTTCCCGTCTAAACCGCCTACGAAAAAGTCCGGCAACGATGGCCGCAATTAATTTCCGTCTTCAAGCCTTTCAAGAAGTGCAATCCATTCATCATTTGCCGGATCTTCGCGCAAAAGCTTTTGGAAAATGCCGTAAGCCTCTTTCCTTCTCCCTTCTTCAATCAGAAAATAACCGTAATCCTCCAGAAACACCGTGTCGTTTTGTAAATCATTATATGCATATCCATAATACTTTAATGCCTGAGAATATTCTTCCAAATGCTTAAGCGATATGGCCAGATCCCAGTAAAGCCGAGGGTCGGTATCCCCTTCTTTTTCCATGCTGAGGGCCCGGTCACGGACTTCTTCGTACCGCTCCTTTTGAAGCAGCAGCTCGTTGTAGGAAAGGGCCGCATCCAAATAGCCGGGATCCAGTTCCAGCGCTTTTTTAAAATAATTTTCCGCTTTTTCCTCATCGCCTGCTTTTGTAGCCATTTTTCCAGCAAAATGATAAAGTTCTTTATCATACTCGTCTTCTTTTATGCCCTTTTCAGCAGCAGCAAGCGCTTCTTCCGGCATTTGTTCGTGCTCATATGCACGGCCAAGATACAGGTAAAGCGGATGGTAGCCGGGATCCGTTTCCCGCAATTCTTCAAACAGCTCTATCGCTTTTTCATAAAATCCTGCCTGGTACGCGGTTAAGGCATATCCAAATAATGTGTTCGCCTCAAAGCGGCCCTCCATGGCATGCTCATATTGGTGCAAGGCCTCTTCAAACGCGCCCGCTGCGCTCAGCACTTCTGCAAGGCGCCCGTGGATGTTTGTATCCGCAAATGTATCGATCCCTTTGCCCAAAAGCCACTCATATTCACGGGAAGCTTCCGCATATCGGGCACAGGAAGTGTAGAACTCGGCAAGCGCAAAATGGATGACAGGTTCTTCCGGCAAAAGCGATGCAGCTTCCATCAGTTTGTTTTCGCTGACCTCATACAGGCCCTGCATTTGATACAAATCCGCAAGCAAAAGCAGTGCACGCGGGTAATCGGGGTCCGTCTCCGGAATGCGGTCGAGGTATAATATGGCTTCTTCTTCCTTGTCCATATCAATAAGCGTTTCCGCCATTAAGATCACAAGCTCGCCGTCATCCGGATAAGACGCAAGCAAATCTTTATATAATTGCTGTGCTTCATTCAGAAAACCGAGGCCCTCAAGCTGCCCGGCAAGCGCATATTTCTCTTCGTCCGTGCCGAGCGCGAGAAAATCTTCAAATGTTTTTTTCGCCTCCTCGAGCCGGCCTTCTTCCAAATGATCCAACAATTGTTCCATTAAGCTCATGAAAATCTTCCTTTAATCTTTGATGTGTTTCCTTTTGCTGAACCTCTTGCAACGGGAGCCGTGGATTTTTGCAAAGCCAAAATCCCGGTTGCCGCTAAAAGCGCTCCCCCGGTCCCCTGGTGAAATGGCAATCGGCCCTTTTCCCGGAAGCCCGCTTGCCTGCAGGAAAAGCCGTGGGTGTCCTTGGCTAAATCATAAAGAATTTTGAAGGCCAGGGCAAATCATTTGCCTTTCCGGGTTTCCTGTTTAAGTATTTCTCCGCCGTGCATGAAAATCCCTTTTTTTCACAGCAAAAATAAAGCGGGGCACGGGATTTTGAATTTCCGCACCCCGCTTTTCCACGGACATCATGATCAGGCGCCTGTTCTCTGTTATCCTGAAAACAGACACCGGCTGATTGCTGGTGTCTGTTTTCAATAGGCGTCTAAAGCCGTTACAGAACGGATTTCAGATCATCAAAAAACTGCGGGTATGATACGGCGATTGCTTCCGCCCCATCCAGGCAGACAGCATCCTTTGCCACAAGTGATGCAACGGCAAGCATCATCCCGATTCTGTGATCCCCGTGGCTTTCCACCGTCCCGCCTGAAAGCCGGCAAGGGCCTTCAATGATCATGCCATCCGCTGTCGCCTCAATTTGGGCGCCCAGTTTCTTCAATTCCCGGACAACCGTGTCAATCCGGTTTGTCTCTTTCACTTTCAGTTCTGCGGCATCTTTGATGACCGTCCTGCCTTCTGCCTGTGTGGCAAGTAGGGCAATGATTGGAATTTCATCAATCAGGCGCGGAATCAGCCCGCCGCCGATTTCCACCCCCTGTAAAACAGCCGGGCGGATCACCAATGTGCCTTTTGGCTCTCCGCCGGACGGGGCATGCGGGGCCTGCATTTCGGCCACTTCCATATCCGCGCCCATTTGCTTTAAAACATCAAGGATCCCGGCGCGGGTCGGATTGAGCCCGACATCCGGCAAGACGATTTCACTTCCGGGCACAAGCGAAGCAGCAGCCATAAAAAAGGCGGCGGATGAGATATCGCCGGGCACATCGATCTCCGTGCCATGGAAAACCGCGCCACCCCGGACGGAAATCGTTCTCCCTTCCGTCTTGACAGCGCCGCCAAACGCCCGGATCATCCGTTCAGTATGGTCGCGGGTGGGCTGCGGCTCATGCACAATGGTAGAGCCGTCTGCCTGAAGGCCGGCTAAGAGGAGCGCGGATTTTACCTGCGCGCTTGCTACAGGCAGCTGGTATTCGATTCCCCGAAGCGCCCCGCCCCTTATAGAAAGAGGGGTGAAATTGCCGCCCCTTCTTCCGTCAATGTGCGCGCCCATTTCGCAAAGCGGTTTTGTGACGCGTTGCATCGGGCGCTTTGCAATCGATTCGTCGCCGGCAATGACCGAATGGAAGGGCCGGCCGGCAAGAAGACCGAGCATCAGGCGGGTCGTCGTGCCGGAGTTTCCGGTATCGAGCACCGTTTCCGGCTCCGACAAACCGTCCCATCCTTTTCCATCAATCACCACCCGGGTGCCATCCCGTTCGATCGGCACGCCCATTTGCTGAAAACAATGAATGGTGCTCAAACAGTCGGCGCCGGGGAGAAAATTTTTTACAACCGTTTTTCCGCTGGCGACAGCGGCAAACATAACCGACCGGTGGGAAATCGATTTATCCCCCGGAACTTTAATCGTACCTTTTAACCCTGTTTGCGCGGGTGCCAATTTTTCCATTGCAGCCACCACCTTCTATTGGATATAGACTTCATGCGGGGTTTCTTTTTTTAAAAGATTCATGGCTAGATCACGGTCGTTTTCCGAGCGAAAACTGATCCGGAGCACGCCGTATATATCTTCCCGCGCCTCAAGAATGCGTATATTCGTAATAGAAATTCCTTTTTCCGCCAGTTTATTGGTAATTTCAGATACAACCCCCGGGACATCCGGAATATCGACAAATAAATCGTAAAAAGACGGGATTGCGCCCGATCCACTGATTGGAAGGCAGTCGCGGTATTGTTTTGCTTCCGCATAAAAGCGGTGCAGAAGCTCATACTTGTTGTCTGCAAGCGCCTTTTTCACTTCCTGAAGATTTTCCGCCCATCTGTCCAAAAGCCTGATCAGGTTTTCCCTGTTGCCGCTAGAGATGTCCGCCCACATTTGCGGGTTTGAGGAGGCAATCCGTGTAATATCACGGAACCCCCCGGCAGCAAGCCTTTTTAAAAGGGGATACTCCGCATCAGCGTCTTTCACAAGATGGACAAGTGACGCTGCGATAACATGCGGAAAATGGCTGATGACTGCAACCATTTCATCATGCATTTCCGGAGAAACGGTGATGAAATTTGCCTTTGTTCCTTTCAGCCACTGTTTCAATTCTTCCGTCCGCTGATCTTGTTCATGGAAAGGCGTAAGCAAATAAAAGGCATTTTCAAACAGGGACAGGCTGGCGGCCGTAACGCCGCTTTTATGGGAACCGGCCATCGGATGCCCGCCGATAAAAACGGTGTTGTTGCCGGCGAGCCGCTGCGCCTTTGCCATGATGCTTGCTTTCGTGCTGCCCGTATCGGTGATGATCACATTTTCCTTCAATTCCATTTGCCCGAGCTGCCCGATCAATTTTTCCGTTACAAGCACCGGCGTGGCCAATATAATTAAATCCGCGCCACGCACGCCGTCTTGGATCGTTTCCACGTAATCATCCACGACCATCAGGGCTTTTGCCATTTTCATCTCTTCCAATTTGGCATCATACCCTGTGACCCTTGCTTCCGGATGTTCCTTTTTAATGGTCAGGGCAATGGACCCCCCGATTAATCCGAGCCCGATCACAAACACATTTCCTTTCAAAGGTGCCACCTCTTTTTTGTAAAAAGGCGGCCTTTTGCTGTCAAAAGGCCCGCCGTTGTCAAGTTCATTTGCGGCTTTCCAGAAAAGCCCCGATCGCCTCGAGTACGCCCCGGTTTTGTTCTTCCGACCCGATGGTAACCCGGACCGTCCCCGGCATCCCGAGTGCTTCCCCGGAGCGGACGATATATCCCCTGCCAAGCAAAAACCGGCAAACTTCCTCACTATCGCATTGAAAATCGATTAAAATAAAATTTGCCTGTGACGGGTAAAATGCAAGGCTGTTGCGGCGGCAAAACGCATAAAAGCGTTCGAGCCCCTGCCGGTTTTTGTCGCGGCAGCTCTGGATAAACGTCTGGTCCTCCAACGCCGCCTGTGCAGCCAGCTGGCCAAGGACATTGGTATTAAATGGCGGGCGCACCGGCTCGAGCTTTTGGATGATCGTTCGATCGGCAATCCCGTAGCCAACGCGTAAACCGGCCAGTCCGTAAATTTTCGAAAAGGTCCGGCTGACAATCAAATGATGATACCGGCGGAATAAGACAAGTGCCTGTTCGTAATCTTTTGCGACCACGTATTCGCTGTACGCTTCATCGATAAAAACGAGCACGTCTTCTGGCACGCGGTCAAGAAAAGCGGTCAACTCCTGTTCGGTCGTATACGTCCCCGTCGGATTGTTCGGGCTGCAAATCCAGACAACCGCCGTGTTTTCATCAATTTGCCCGAGCATCGCCTCCAGGTCATGCCGCCCGTCTTTTAAGGGTACTTCACGGACTTCGGCGCCCTCGATGATGGCATTATGTTTGTATTGGGAAAATGTCGGTGCGGCCATCACCGTATTTTTGCCCGGTTCGAGGAGTGACCTGGAAACGATTTGGATCAGTTCGTCCGTGCCGTTTGTAAAAATCAGTTCGGTTGGATCAACGCCGAGATGTGCGGCCATTTTCTGTCTCAGTTGTGCGGCGTGCCCGTCCGGATAACGGGTAAAAGCAGGCTGAAAGTTTTTCAAAGCCTTATCCACTTTCGGGGAATAGCCGAACGGATTTTCATTGGATGCCAGTTTTACGATTGAATCGAGCCTGTATTGTTTTTTCACTTCATCAATGGTCTTTCCGGGCACATATGCTTCTAAATCCGTAATTTGTGTTCTCCATTTCATCATCTTTTGCGAGGGTCCCCGGCTTCCACAGCGCAAGCCGGGGGGGT
The DNA here is from genome assembly GCF_000290615.1 of Heyndrickxia coagulans DSM 1 = ATCC 7050. Classification (GTDB taxonomy): domain Bacteria; phylum Bacillota; class Bacilli; order Bacillales; family Bacillaceae_C; genus Weizmannia; species Weizmannia coagulans. Next base: position 29,415 of record NZ_ALAS01000081.1, on the reverse strand, counting down.
GATCGCATTCTCTCCTTTCGGTTCGTGGCGCGTTAAAATTCTTTTATTCTGTTAAATCCGGCCGGAGCGCAGCTGCACGGCGCAAATACACGTGCTTTACGTCCTCCTGCCCAAGGTCCGTGTCAACATGGATCAGGATGCGGATGCAGCGGGCAAGGCTCCCTTCAACCGGAATTTCTTGCATATTCATAATCGGGACATACTTCCAGCCGCTGAATTGGCGCATGACTTTCGAAGGAAAAGCCGAACGGATATCGGCTGTTGCCGAGAACAAAAGGGAAGCGACCCGGTCCGGCTTGATCCCGTTTTTTTCGATCAAGGCATTCATCAGCTCAGAAGTAGCAGCAAGGACTTCGCTTTCGTGATCGCGCTCGACCGTAGTCGCTCCGCGTATTCCGCGTATCATGTATGCAAATCCCCCTTTTGCTGCAGCAGAAACAGACGGCTCAGCCGTTCTTTGTCCACTTCAGCCAGCACTGGTTTGCCGACAGACGCAAGCAGGACGAAGTGAATATTGCCGGCAATTGTTTTTTTATCGCGTTTCATATAAGCATAGATTTCGTCAAATGCTGCGCCAGCCGGAATTTTCCAATCATAGCCGAGCGTTTCGATCCAGCTGAGAAATTGTGGCAAGTCAAATTGAAGGCCGGTCTGTTCCCTGCTGATCAAAAGAGCGTAAACGATGCCGGTCATGACCGCTTCGCCATGGGTGATTTTCCCGAACCCGCCGTGCGCCTCAAGGGCATGCCCGAGCGTATGCCCGAAATTCAAAAAGGCACGCACACCCGTTTCTTTTTCATCTTTGCCGACGATATCCGCCTTTACTTTGATCCCTTTTTTCAACAAGTCCGGAAGATGCGGGGATAAAAGATGCCCGCCGTCCGGAATCTTTGTTTGTAATTCTTTAAGGAACTCCCCATCCGAAAGAAGCGCATGCTTTACAAGTTCGGCAAATCCGCTTAACAGCTGCTTTTTGGGGAGCGTGCGCAGGAAATCCGTGTCATACAATACAAATTCCGGCTGGTAAAAAGCGCCGACGAGGTTTTTTCCAAGCGGGTGATTGATCGCCACTTTGCCGCCGACCGCGCTGTCATGAGCCAAAATGGTTGTCGGGATTTGAATAAACGCAATGCCGCGCATATAGGTTGCCGCCACAAAACCGGCAAGATCGCCGACCGCGCCCCCGCCAAAGGCAAGAATGCATGATTTCCGGTCTAAATGATGTTCCACGGCAAACGTCAAAGCTTCCTGGTAGACTTCAAACGTTTTGGCATCTTCCCCGCCTGGCACGGTCAGTACACACTGTTCCGCGCTTTCCGGAAGCTGCGAAAGCAGTTTGTCCAAGTGAAGCGGCCGGACGTTTTGATCCGTTATGACCATGCAGCGCGTATATTTGCGGACGAGCGGGCCCAACTCCTGCAGCGCGCCGCTTGCTATGTATACCGGGTACTGTTTTGTTTCTGTATCAATGATGATCGTTTCCATTTAAAACAACCTTCCGTATTCTCTTTGCTCCGCAACCGTTTTTTTCAGCACATCCATCCTGTCGCTGTAAAACTGGTCGGTGATCGCTTCCGCCAACTCCCAGGCGACAACGGCCTCACAGACGACGCTTGCTGCCGGCACCGCACAGCTGTCGGAACGTTCGATGCTCGCTGCAAAAGGTTCCTTCGTTTCGATATCAACGCTTTGAAGCGGCTTATACAATGTCGGGATCGGCTTCATTACGCCTCTTACGACAATCGGCATGCCGGTTGTCATACCGCCTTCAAAGCCGCCGAGCCGGTTTGTTTTGCGCGTATAGCCCGTTTCTTCCGACCAGGCGATTTCATCATGGACTTCGCTCCCGGGCCGGTGTGCCATTTCAAAGCCAAGCCCGAATTCCACCCCTTTAAACGCATTGATGCTGATGATGGCGCGCGCGAGCCTGGCATCCAGCTTCCGGTCGTAATGAACATAACTGCCAACACCGGCCGGCATCCCGGTTGCGATCACTTCGACAATGCCGCCGATCGAGTCGCCGTTTTTCTTTGCCGTGTCGATGGCTTCCATCATTTTTTGCGCCGCCCCGTCATCCAAACAGCGTACCGGTGAACCGTCCGCTTTTTCCTGCAAGGAAGCAAGGGAATCATATGGCACCTTTTCCGCGCGGACACCCCCGATTTCAAGCACGTGCGAGGCCACTTCGATGCCGAGCTCTTTCAGCAATTTTTTCGCGACAGCCCCGGCAGCCACACGAACGGTGGTCTCGCGTGCGGAAGAGCGTTCGAGCACATTGCGCAAATCCCTGTGCCCGTATTTGATCCCGCCGACAAGATCGGCATGCCCCGGGCGCGGGCGGGTCACACGCCGTTTCACGTCGTCCGCATCTTCAGGAAGGGGCTCAATGCCCATGATCTTATTCCAGTGCACCCAGTCCCTGTTTTCAACCGTGAGCGCAACCGGCGAACCGAGCGTCAATCCGTGGCGGACGCCGGCAGAAATCATTGCCCTATCTTTTTCTATCTGCATTCTCCGCCCCCGCCCGTAACCTTTCTGCCTTCTGGCAAGGTCAGTGTTAATTTCTTCAGCTGTCAGCGGCATGCCCGCCGGAAGGCCTTCAATAATGGTGGTCAGCGCCGGTCCGTGTGACTCGCCTGCCGTCAAATATCTCATTCTGCATCCCCCTTCATCACTTTAAAGCATTACATATCTATTACTATACCACAAATCCCGGTAAATCGAATAGATGGATGGAGCGCTTTATATTTTTTTATAGAAAAAGGTATCTTCAATTTCAAATCCATACGCGGCCGGATTGAAAATCTGTTCCGTGCTACCGACAAATAATATGCCGTTTGCCGACAGCGTTTTGCTGAAATTCCGGTAAACAGACACTTTGGCTTCTTCTGTAAAGTAAATCAGCACGTTCCGGCAAATAATCAGATCCGCTGCTGGATAAGGGTCGTGCAGCAGATTATGTTGTTTGAATATCACCGACCGCCTGATTTCGTCCGCAATTTGATAGAACGGGCCCCCGCCGCTTTTTTGAAAATATTTTTGTTTCATTTCGCGCGGCACCTCAAGGATCGAACGTTCGGAATAAACGCCGGCTTCTGCTTTCTGCAGGGCTTTTTGATCAATATCGGTCGCCAGGATCTGAATCTTATTAAGCGGCAAATACTTTGACAGGATCATGGCCATCGTATACGGTTCTTCGCCCGTAGAGGAAGCGGCACTCCAGATTTTCAGTTTTTCTCCTTTTTCTTTCAGCAGCCCGGGCAAAATGTTCCGTTCGAGCACATCCCACCTCGACTTATTTCTGTAAAATTCTGAAACATTAATCGTCATTCTGTCCAAAAATTCTTCCAGCAAACGTTCGTTTTTGTCCAGTCCTTGAAAAAATTCACTGAAAGATGAAAAACCTCTTTTTTCATATAATGTCGTCAGCCTTCTTTTCATTTGCGCTTCTTTATACAAAGATAAATCGATCCCCGTTTTCTTTTTGACTTGCGCAATGAACCGGCCGTATTCATCCAGTTCTGTTTTCATTATGCAATCTCCGTATTTTTATTCAGATTTGGTAGTTCATACCGTTTATTTTAACATAAAAAAAGATTGGCGCGGAGAGGATCGCCAATCTTTTTTTGCATGATTTAATAAATCAAAGTATCCGCCGGCCGGCTGTATGAGATCAGCTCGTCTTCCCGGAAAAACAGGGAAATTTCACGTTTCGCGCTTTCTGGTGAGTCGGAACCGTGAATAATGTTTTTGCTGACAATCACGCCGTAATCGCCGCGGATCGTCCCCGGGGCGGCTTCGGCCGGATTCGTTTTGCCCATCATTTGCCGTGCGGTGGCGATGACGTTTTCGCCTTCCCAAACCATGGCAAAGACCGGACCGGAAGTAATAAATGCCACGAGATCATTGAAAAAAGGGCGCTCTTTATGCTCAGCGTAATGCTTTTTTGCAAGTTCATCTGAAATTTGCATCAATTTTGCCCCCGCAAGCCGAAACCCTTTCTTTTCAAAGCGGGAAACGATTTCGCCGATCAGCTGGCGGCTGACCCCATCCGGTTTTACCATTAAAAAAGTCCTTTCCATCTTCATCCACTCCATTCGCATTTCTACTATGTAAGGCATCTTAGCCATAGAAAATCGTACCATGATGGCGGGAAAATCTCAATATGTTTGAAGTAAGCGCTTCAAAACCGGGCCGCCAATGCAGGGCACTGCCCGGCAGCCCTGCTTTCTTTTAAAACTTTCTTTTTCCCATATAACGCGCCAAATCTGCCAGCATTTTTTTAAAGCGGGTATCCGGGAGCTGCTCAAGCGTACCGAGCGCTTTCCCGAGGTAGCAGTTGCTAATTGCATAGGATTGTTCGATCGCGCCGGATTGTTTGACCAGTCTGACAACGCCCTCAAGCTCCGCTTTTGGCATGTGCTCATGGACGGTTTCAAGCATCTTTCTGATTTTTGGGTCTTCCCTTGCAAAAAGCACCGGGAGCGTTACATTGCCCTGGCGCAAATCTTCGCCTGCCGGTTTCCCGAGCTGCTTCTCCGTGCCGGTAAAATCCAGGATATCATCAATAATTTGATAGCTCATCCCGACATTGTAGCCAAACCGGTATAATTGGCGGTGAGTTTTTTCGTCAGCGCCCGCTGCAATCGCCCCGAGCTGGCAGCTGGCAGCAATCAGCAAAGCCGTTTTCCGCTTAATCCGCCTTAAGTAACAGCGCAAATTCTGATTAAACCGGTATTTATCCTTGATTTGTTCGATTTCGCCGACGCACACTTCAACAAGTGTATCTGCCAGAATCTGGTGGGCGGAGAGATCCTCCACTTTTGTAATGTATTCAAGCGCGGTTGCGAGAATATAATCGCCCGTATACATGGCAATCCGGTTGTCCCATTTGGCTTTTACGGTCGGCTTTCCCCTGCGCAGTTCGGCATCATCAATGACATCATCATGCACGAGCGACGCCATATGGATCAATTCCAGTGCAACAGCGACATTTTTGACACGTTCGATTTCGTAATCCCCGAATTTCGCGCCGAGCAGCACAAATACGGGGCGGATCCTTTTTCCTCCCGCTTTCAGCAAACTTTCAGATGCCTGCTGTATCAAAGCAGCATTTGATGCGACAGCGTTGGCCAGCTCTTGTTCAATAAGCTCAATATCCGTTTTTAAAAACGAGTACAGCATTTGTACCTTCATTCCGTCTCCATCCGATCATCATTTCTCTTTCAAGGCAATATGTGCAGCTGAAGCCCCGCCGGCAAACGGCTTGTACAAAATCCGGCCAAAACCCGCGTCGGAAAATGCAGCCGCCAGTTCTTCCATTCCAGGAAACTGCAGTGCAGATTCCTGAAGCCAAGAATATTCCCGGTAGCTTTTTGCCAACCATTGTCCGAGAAGCGGCATGATCCGGCGGAAATAAAAGTAATAAAGCTGCCTGTACCCGGGAATTACCGGCTGGGAGGTTTCCAGGCAGGCCGCCATGCCGCCGGGCTTCAGCACCCTGTACATTTCCTGCAAAACCTGTTTGTAGTCCGGGACATTCCTAAGCCCGAACCCGACCGTCACATAATCAAACGTTTCATCTTCAAACGGCAGTTCCATTGCGTTTCCGTAACGGAGCGCGACATTTTTCAAGCCGAGCGCTTCCACTTTCCGCCTCCCGACTTCAAGCATGCTTTCACTGAAATCGAGCCCTGTCACGCTACCGGATTCGCCCACTGCCTGTGCGAGGGCAATCGTCCAGTCCGCCGTCCCGCAGCACAGATCGAGTGCGCTGCTCCCTTCTCTTACCGCCATTTTCCGCATCAGGTCTTTCCGCCACCGCTTATGCTGGCTGAAGCTGATCACCGAGTTCATCTTGTCGTAGTTTTGCGAAATTTTTTCGAAAACGGCGTGTACCCGCTCTTCTTTTGGCATCATGGTTACCCTTCCTCCGCATATAATCTCGTTGCATCGCCATACCGCCCCATCAGCAGGCGGATCCGCTCTGAAAGCATTTCGTTTCCGCAAGACATGGCCGCAGCCTGCAACGCACGAATGCTTTCTTTCAAATACTTCTCACAAATATAAAACAGTTTTCGCTTTTTCTCATGCGGCAGCTGCTCAAAAGGGCGCCCGTCACCCGGGTAGGCCATTTTGTTCAGGGCTTCAAACAGGATGGAGCGCTTCCCGTTTTCGGCCTGCTCCTTTTCCCTTAGCAGCCGGTTAAACAAAAGCAGTTCCTCGCTTAAGCGGATGAGCGGCTGTGAACCGAAAAACTGCATAAATTTTGTAATAATCGCGGATTCGGTTTTTTTCAAATGCCCGACGAACGTCTCCGCGTCGGAATTGTCAAATTGGTAAAGCATCACTTTATATTCATTTACGGATTTGATTCCTTCCGCCAGTATGCCGACAAGCCGGACGTTGTGCACGCCCGCAAGCAGTTTGTAGTAAAGGCTGCTGAAATAATCCCCCGCCAGAACGGTAAGCTGGCGGCTTTTTTGATTTTCATTTGCATTGGTTACTTTTTCATGGGTGTCAAGGGCAATCTGGATCAGCATGGCAGTCGCAACAAACTGCTTCACTTCATGTTCCGTATAAGGCTGCCCCGCAAGGCTGCTTATCAAAAGCAGAATCCGGTCTTCATCTATGTATGGGGCATCAATAAACTGATTTAGATAGTCGTGTGCCACTTCTTCTTCAATCGCCTGTTTGATTGCGGCAATTTGCTGCTCCCTCTGGTATGACATAACCCTTTCCCCGTTTCTTCGTTGATCTGGCCTAAAAATAAGCTGTAGTTTATTATATCACATATGTAAAATGGCCGTTAACAAATTGATTCCGGTTTATTTTTTCGCTTCGCTGCGCAAATTCCCGATGCCGGTCAGGATTTGCGCTTCGCCGCGAATCTTGATCATGGAAGTATGTTCGGTAAACTGTGCGACCAGCACTTCGCCATCATCCAGCATTTCCGTATGGTTCAGCTTCGTATCGGTACCCCTTGACAGCCCAATGACGCTTACCCCATCCTGCAACGCTTTCACTACGATATAATCTGCCTGCGCCTCTGCCTTCATTTTCGGTCCTCCTTTTATTCGTTTAAAAAGCTTTTCATATATTCATCTTACCACAGCGCCGTTTGCAGTCAAAGCGCCGAAAACGCCGCGCTCAGGCTCTCCCCCCGGCTGTGCCGGGATTTCACAGGCTTTTGCACCGGGAAAACGGGCGCCAAACGTATGCACGTTTCCCTTTTTCCGTTTTTTGGACCCTGCTGTATTAAAAAAAGGCTGCCCAGGCAGCCTTTTTTCCGCTCAAAGCAACCATATGTAATTACTTCACTGCGTCTTTAAGCGCTTTCCCCGGCTTGAATGCAGGCACTTTGCTTGCCGCAATATCGATTTCCTCGCCGGTTTGCGGGTTTCTTCCTTTACGGGCAGCGCGTTCGCGCACTTCGAAATTACCAAACCCGATCAGTTGGACTTTATCTCCGTTTGCCAATGCATTTTGAATTGTATCAAAAATAGCGTCAACTGCTTTTGTCGTATCCTTTTTGGAAAGTTCGGTAGCTTCTGCCACTGCATTGATTAAATCCGTTTTATTCATTCCATTCACCTCCTCCAAAAGAAACATAGAAGTCATTTCCAGCTTCTTCTCTTCAGTGTATACGGTTTTCCCTCATCATAAACGTTTAAAACCGGATAGAATCAGGCTTTTCAGCACCAATTCTGTTAAAAGATTATCATAATCGCAAGAGAGGTGCAAGAACTATTCGCTAACAAAGGAAAACTTTTCAACTTTTTTTCGGATTTAAAGTACTTTTCTCGAAAAATTCAAACTTGCAGAAAACATATTTTGCGGGTGCACGGATACAAAAAAGGGATACCGCGGTATCCCTCTTACAAAATAATGGCGATCAGGCCGCCTGACCCTTCGTTAATGATCCGTTCGAGCGTTTCTTTTAACTTATAGCGGGCATTTTCCGGCATGAGCGATAATTTTGCCTGGATGCCTTCCCTGACAATGGAACTTAAGTTGCGCCCGAAAATATCCGAATTCCAGATGGACAGCGGGTCATCTTCAAAATCCTGCATCAGGTACCGCACAAGCTCCTCGCTCTGCTTTTCCGTCCCGATGATCGGGGCAAATTCCGATTCGACATCGACTTTGATCATATGGATGGACGGCGCCACCGCTTTCAGCCGGACGCCGAAACGGGATCCCTGGCGGATGATTTCCGGCTCATCCAGGCTCATATCCTGCAGGGAAGGTGAGGCAATCCCATAGCCGGTTTGTTTCACCATTTTTAAAGCATCGGAAATTTGATCGTATTCCGATTTCGCATGGGCAAAATCCTGCATCAGCTCGAGCAGATGATCCTTGCCGCGGATTTCAACGCCGACGATTTCCTTTAAAACCTGATCGTACAGTTCATCCGGCGCCTCGAGATCGATTTCCGCCACCCCTTGCCCCATTTCAATGCCGGCAAGGCTTGCAGATTCAATAAACTCATATTCGTTAAAAGCCTGGACAACGCGGTCCACATCGCGCAGCCGCTTAATGTCTTTTACCGATTCTTTCACGGCGTCCTGATAATTTTCACGCAGCCAGTGGTTTTCTTTTAACACCATCACCCAGCTCGGCAGGTTCACATTGACTTCCAGTACCGGAAATTCGTACAGCGCTTCACGCAGCACATTCAGCACATCGGCTTCACGCATGCTTTCCACTGACATGGCGAGCACCGGAAGATCATATTTTTCCTGCAATTCCGTCCTCAGTATTTCCGTCTCCGGATGGTGCGGCTTTGCCGAATTGACAACAATGATAAACGGTTTTCCGACTTCTTTTAACTCGGCAACAACCCTTTCCTCCGCTTCCACGTAATCCTCACGCGGAATTTCGCCGATCGTGCCGTCTGTTGTGATCACAACCCCGATGCTTGAATGTTCCTGAATGACCTTTCTCGTGCCGATTTCCGCCGCTTCGTGGAAGGAAATCGGTTCTTCATACCACGGCGTATGGATCATGCGCGGGCCGTTTTCATCTTCATATCCTTTCGCGCCCGGAACCGTGTAGCCGACACAGTCGACAAGCCGGATATTCACATCAAGCCCTTCATCGACATGGACAGCAACCGCCTGGTTCGGCACAAATTTCGGTTCTGTCGTCATAATCGTTTTCCCGGCCGCGCTTTGCGGGAGTTCGTCCTGCGCCCGGTTTCTGTCCGCTTCGTTTGTAATGTTCGGAAGCACAACGAGTTCCATGAATTTTTTAATAAAAGTGGATTTCCCCGTTCTGACGGCGCCCACGACCCCCAAATAAATATCGCCGCCCGTACGTTCTGCAATATCTTTAAAAATATCAACTTTTTCCAATTTGTTTCCCTCCCCACATTCGTTCCCGGGACACCATCATTCGCGCTGATGATAAGACATTATATGTGTATGATGTTGTCCGACCGCCTTATGTCTATAAAATGATTTTTTTATAGATTTTCAAAAAGTTGCTGTACAGGATTTGCCTCCTGTTTATTTTTTCAAAATTTTTCCTTGCGAAGAGACGCGAGACCTAAAAAATAAACCCTTTCTCTAACAATATATTGGGATGAGAAAGGGTTATGACTATTTTGCCATAAATACCGGTTCATTTTTTTGATTTACGGTACAGGGGAGGGAATAAGCCGGTACAAACGGAGAGCCTTCGGTTAACAGCACGCGGATATCTTCCCCGGGTTTAAACGCCCGCTTGCCCGTTTTGAGCGCTTTTGCCAGATCAACCCGGTAATCGACATAAATGCCGCCTCTGCCGGTAATGACAAGCGGCAGTTTCCGGCCGGTATACGGTGACACCACGTACGGATCTGTTTTGTAACCAAGCTTTTTAAAATCTAAAGCGTATACATTTCTTGCAATCTCTTTTTTAAACGGCGGATAGCCCTGGGACGCAATCCGGATTTGCAAGTCTCTTATTTTATCGGGTATTCTCGTATCAAACACTTTTACCACCGGATGATGTTCCGGATCAAGCAGCACATACTGCAGGGTGCCGCCGTTGTCATACGCATTTGCCGGCGGATCGGGCAGGTAGTTTTTCGGGCTTTTCAGTTTATTGAAATCAATCGGGTATTTTACGTAAACCGGCGTATTTTGCGGCTTTGTCTTGATCGGGAGCAGGCCGCCGTTGTCTTTCCGGTATGCATCTACCGCTTTTTGCACCATTTGAAGCTGCATGTCATCCGGCAGCCTGCTTTCTTTTTCCTGTGCCCCCGGATAAAGGCAGCCGCCTAAACTGATGCAGGAGAAAACGGTCAGAAGCAGCAGCATATTTTTGAAGCGCAAAATGATCTCCCCCTCCGGTTAATTTGCCGGCCCGCTCAGCACGATATAAGCCATAATCAGGCCGCCCAGCGCCAGGCAGGCATACGCAATCACAGCAGCCGCCCATTTGAACAGTTTTTGTTTCAGCCTATATCTGCTGGCAAGAATCAATACCATCGCCAAACAGAGCAGGCCCATGCCGAAAAGCGAAATCCACATATTCGCCATCCCCCGGGACAAAACAATCTCCCCTTTCTCCCTTGTAAAATTCGTAAACCTTTCGGACTTCGGACATTATATCATAAGCTTTTGAAATGTTTCAATTTACGGCATAAAAAAAGGCCGGGGCAAACGTCTGCCCCGGAGAAAAGGTTAACTATACCCAGCCTGCGCAGTTTAAAGCGAATTCTTTTTCCTTGCAGTTTATGCAGCATGCCTCCGTCCGGTATCATCCGAAAGCCTACCGGGACTTTTTTGCCAAGGAAAGCTAGTACTGTTCCCCCAGCACATCCATCAAACCTTCCATTTCATGTTTTTTCAGCCGGCCCATTAAATTGTCGACTGCTTCTTTCGGGTCAAGTCCTTCAAATAAGACATGGTAAAGGGCATCGGTAATCGGCATTTTGACTTCGTACCGGCTGGAGAGCTGGTACGCCGCCTTTGTTGTCCGGACGCCTTCCACGACCATTCCCATCTGTTCCAGCACATCATCGAGCTTTTTGCCTTTGCCGAGCATATTGCCGGCCCGCCAGTTCCGCGAGTGAACGCTCGTGCAAGTCACGATCAGGTCGCCAATCCCGGCAAGCCCTAAAAATGTCAGCGGATTTGCGCCCATTTTCGTGCCGAGCCGGGCGATTTCCGCAAGCCCTCTCGTCATTAAAGCGGCTTTCGCATTGTCCCCATAGCCGAGGCCGTCCGAAATGCCGGCTGCAAGTGCAATAATATTTTTCAGGGAACCGCCCAATTCGACGCCAATGATGTCGGGATTCGTATAGACGCGGAAATTCGAGTTCATAAAAATGTCCTGTGCTTTTTTGGCAGCTGCCATTTTTTTCGATGAAACGGTTACGGTTGTCGGGTGGCGCAGGCTGACTTCTTCAGCATGGCTCGGCCCCGATAAAACCGTCAGATCCCGCAGCAACGATTCCGGAATTTCTTCTTCAATCATTTCCGAAATGCGCATCAGGGAACCCGGTTCAATCCCTTTGGTGACATGGATGATGGAAAGCGGGCTTTTCCGCACCGCTTTCACTTGCCTGCATACATCGCGCACCGCTTTTGTAGGGACCGCCAGTACAGCGGTATCAATGCCGTTTAACGCTTCTTCAAGTGAAAAGGTGCCGGTAATTGCGGGTTGCAGCTTGATGCCCGGCAAATAAAACGCGTTTGTATGGGATGTATTGATTTCATCGATCTGGCCTTTTTTGTTTCCCCACAACCTGACCTTAAAGCCGTTATCAGCCAAAACAATCGACAAGGCAGTGCCCCAGCTCCCCGCGCCGAGCACTGCGATCGTTTTTTTGGACAAATAAAACACCCTCTTTATATTTATTTACGCGCACGGGCGATGATATGGATCGGCGTTCCGGTAAAACCAAACGCATCACGGATCCGGTTTTCCAAAAACCGTTCGTACGAAAAATGCATCAATTCGGGATCATTGACAAACACAACGATCGTCGGCGGTTTGACGGAGACTTGCGTCGCATAAAAGATTTTCAGCCGCCGCCCTTTGTCTGTCGGCGTCGGATTCATCGCAACCGCATCTGTTATGACTTCATTCAGCACGCTGGACTTCACGCGCATCGCATGGTTCTCGCTGACCGTCTTAAGCAGCGGGAACAGCTGGTCCAGCCTCTTTTTTGTTTTTGCCGACACGTAAATGACCGGCGCATAATCAAGAAACTGGAAATGGTCCCGGATTTTCTGCGTAAACTGATCCATTGTTTTTTCATCTTTTTGAACGGCATCCCATTTGTTTACCACAATGATCACGCCGCGGCCCGCTTCATGGGCGTAGCCGGCAATCCGCTTATCCTGTTCCCGGATCCCTTCCTCGCCGTTTAAAACAACACAGACGACATCGGAACGCTCAATGGCCCTCAATGCGCGCAGCACACTGTATTTTTCCGTGTTTTCATACACTTTTCCTTTTTTGCGCATCCCTGCTGTATCAATCATAACATAAGTTTGGCCTTCATAAGTATAGACGGTATCCACCGCGTCTCTCGTCGTTCCCTCTATTTCACTGACAATGACGCGCTCTTCACCGAGAATCGCATTGAACAGGGAAGATTTTCCGACGTTCGGCCTCCCGATAAAACAAAATTTAATGACATCTTCCCCGTACTCCTCGTCCGCTTTCTCAGGAAAATGTTTGACAACTGCATCGAGCAGGTCGCCAAGGCCGAGGCCATGCGCGCCGGATATCGGGAAAGGATCGCCAAAACCGAGGGCGTAAAAATCATAAATCTGGGTGCGCATCTCGGGATTGTCAACCTTGTTCACTGCCAGAACGACCGGCTTTTTTGACCGGTACAATATTTTGGCGACCATTTCATCCGCAGAAGTCACGCCTTCTCTACCGCTTGTAATAAAAATGATCACATCCGCTTCCTGGATGGCGATTTCAGCCTGCTGCCGGATCTGCTCGAGAAACGGTTCATCCCCGATATCAATGCCGCCTGTATCAATCACGTTAAATTCGTGTGTCAGCCATTCTGCCGGACTGTATATACGGTCTCTTGTCACTCCCGGAACATCTTCCACAATAGAAACCCGCTCTCCTACAATTCGGTTAAAAATGGTAGATTTGCCTACATTCGGGCGTCCGACAATTGCCACAACCGGTTTTGCCATACGATTCACCCTTTCTGTTCCGTTTTCGCAAAACAAATCAACTTTAGTAGTTTATCAATATTTTCTTGTTCAGGCAATATCCCACAAATCATCCCGGCCTTTCCTTTTTTGCTGCTTTTTCTGATATGAGATTCAAGGCGGCATCCATGATATGCCAGCCGTACGCATAGAGGAGAAAAAGCCCGGCGATATCGAGATATGCCGCAGAGCCTGCCGTAACATGGTAATCCCATTTTGCAAGCACCAGTGCATACAGAATTTCCCCTTGTGCCGTACCGGTCAGTGCGGCGGCAACGGCATCCATTTTTGAACGAAAAAGCAAATGGACAAGGATAAACAAAAACAGGCTGTAGCAAATGGTACGCCAGGCAAACATCCAGACCGGATCGTACAGTTCAAATAACAACAGGCCTGCATAGCCTGTCATCACGATAAAGACGCCGGCGAGCCGGGCCAAAAGCGCCCATTTCGAAAATTTGCCGAAGTACCCATAACCGGCAGCCATGATGACGATGAGCGCCCAGCTGATATCGAGACGGCCCACCGCCGCTTGATGCGGAAAGCTGATCACGAGCAGCAAAGCAACCAGTGCTGCCGGAAACCGTAAACGGTGATGCCTGTCCAGCAAAAATGTCGCCCAAATCCATACCGCCCACATCACCCCCAAAAAAAATGCTCCTTCCACGGTGCACCCTCCTTTATCTCCATTATGGGAAAGATTACACCGGGTTAACCGCAAGTTTTTCGCTTTTTTCAGGCATACTACAAACGGGGGTGAATGGGCAATGGGAAAAGACCGCCAGGAGAAAAAACTACGCCAAAGCGGGCGTGTGGAAAGCGACCGTGACCAGGCGCTCCACTACGGAGGGGCAACCCGCCTTGAAAGCGCTGATGAAGCACGCAAACGGCAGTAAAATGAGCGGTTAATAGGCAAGACAAAGCGCAAAAAAGCTGAGCGGCACCGGCTACACGGGCGCCTCTCAGCTTTTTCATTCCAACCGGACGGGCTTTTTTACTGCTTAAATTTCTTCAACTGGTCCCCGATCATATCCCCAAGCTGGAACCCGGTATTTTCTTCTGGAAGGTCATAATCAGAAGCTGCTGTATCAGCCTGTTCCAGTTCTTTCATGCTTAAGGACAAGCGGTGCGCCTGTTCATTGACATCGAGCACTTTCACCTGCACTTCCTGCCCTTCCCTTAACACTTCATGAGGGGTGGACACATGCTTATGGGAAATTTGTGAAATATGGACAAGCCCTTCAACGCCCGGGAATACTTCCACAAATGCCCCGAACGAAACCAAGCGTTTTACCGTCCCGGTAAGGACAGTCCCCTTCTGTGCTTTCTGTTCAATGCCTTCCCAGGGGCCCGGAAGTGTATCCTTGATGGACAAGGAAATCCGCCCGTTGTCCCGGTCCACCGACAACACTTTCACTTTGACCTTTTCCCCTTCTTTGACGACATCGGACGGCGTTTCCACCCGTTCATGCGCAAGCTGGGAAATATGGACAAGGCCGTCAATTCCGCCGATATCGACAAAAGCGCCGAAATTCGTCAGCCTTTGCACGGTCCCTTCCAGCACCTGGCCTGCTTCGAGATGGTCAAGAATATCCTGGCGTTTTTCTTCTTTTTCTTTTTCCACCACAGCCCGGTGTGATAAAATCAACCGGTTTTTGTCCTCGTCCAGTTCAACGATCAAAAAGGGCAATGTTTTCCCTTTATAGTCGGAGAAGTCTTCAACAAAGTGGTCCTCGACAAGCGATGCAGGGACAAAGCCGCGGACACCCAAATCGACAACAAGGCCGCCTTTTACCACTTCATTAACTTCCGCTTCGATGATTTCCTGGTTTTCAAATTTTTCCTTCAGCTCATCCCATGCTTTTTCAGCATCATATTTCCGTTTGGAAAGAATGACGGCGTCTTCTTCCACTTTCGTAACGACGAGATTCAGCTCGTCCCCTTCTTTCACGGCATCTGATGCGGTTTCAATATGGAGATTGGAAAGCTCGCTGATCGGAATAATCCCGTCCACTTTGCTGCCTTCAATGGAAACGAGCACTTGCTTTTCCTCCACTTTGACAACCGATGCTTTCACTTTATCCCCTACAGAAAGGGACCGTACTTCTATTTCATTCATTTCGTCTGGCATATGTACTTCCTCCTTATCCGGCGCTTCAAATACCATTGAATATACCCGTTCTTTTCAAATTAATTCGTATAATTCAAAAAGAAACGCTTTCCTATCAAATTTCTAACATCTTTTACTTTTTGTCAAGTAAAGAAGCCGATTGCTGCTGTGTGATTTTTTCTTTTGCCATCGCAAGAATCTTTCCGGCAACTTCATCAATGTCCATGCTTGTCGTGTCCAGTTCTACGGCGTCCGCCGCTTTAGAGAGCGGTGAAACTTCCCGTTCGGAATCCAGCCTGTCCCTTTCCTCAATCTCCTGTTTTAAACGGCTGAGGTCTGAAGGGATCCCTTTTGCAACATTTTCGGCATGGCGCCGCTTTGCGCGCTCATCGGCGCTGGCCAGCAAAAAAATCTTCAATTCGGCATCCGGCAATACTTTTGTCCCGATATCCCGGCCGTCCATGACAACGCCGCCGCCACGGGCGAGCATCCGCTGCCGCTTGACCATTTCTTCACGGACAACGGCATGCTTTGAAACAGCTGAAACTGCTCTCGTCACTTCCCTTTCCCTGATCTTGCCGGTTACGTCTTCACCGTCGACAAAAACAATCTGGCCGTTTTCCCCCGGCTCCAGGCGGATATTTGTCTTGTACAAAAGTTTGGCAAGCGCATTGCCGTCTTCAAGGTCCGTTCCGTACTGCAGCGCTTTATAAGTAAGCGACCGGTACATTGCGCCTGTATCAATGTAAATATATTGCAACTGCTCGGCAACTTTTTTCGCCGCCGTGCTTTTCCCTGCAGCAGCAGGACCGTCGATGGCAATATTGATTTTTTTCATACAACGATTTCACCCTATTCTCTCTTGTTGCATATACCCGTTTTTTGAGCAGATAAAAGGATACACCCTCTTTATAGTGTACCATAAAATGGTGAATCCTCCTATCCATGAAATGCAAGTTTTATCCGGAAAGGCCCTTTTTACGGAGCAAAAGCTGCTGCTCGAAGCAAAAACGCAGGATATACTGCCTCTCTTTTGCGCTTGTATCTTTAAACTGGAGCGAGGCCCCCGTTTTTCCACCGGTTTCAAACAGCCTGACGACGGAAAAAAGCAGCTGCAAGTACTGGTAGCCTTCTTTTAGCGGCAGGACAAGAAGCGCTTTTCCTGTTTCATGCTCCCCCGGGCGGATATTGCGAGGCAAGTAGACGGCGCAGCCGCCCGAACTGATGTCTTTTGTAACTGCCGTTGTTTTCAAATTGGATTCCGGAAAGGTGAGGGCAATATCGAGCGCGACATCTACCCTGACATATTGCCGCCGCTGGATCTTGCGCACATCTTCCGGCTCCGGTACGGATAAAATAAGCATCGGGATATTGCCGAGTTCCCTGCCGGTGACTTTTGATGAAAACCGGTAAGGAATCTGGCCGTCCGAAACGAAATCAACGAGCAGCCCCTGGCCAATCAGCAAAAATACGGTCCGGTTTGTTTCCAGGTCGATCGGGTAATCAATATAAATTTTATCCTCTTTTATATCCGCAATTTTACATCTGTATCTTTTACCTGTGTCTTTGTCTTCCAGTGTGAGTTCCAGCCCGACTTTTAACATCTTTCCAATCCCCTTTTATAGATTCCAATCTTATTATGACACAGGCGGGGCGGTTTTGTATTCTTTTTTCGCGCTTCATATCTTTTTTTTGCCAAAAGGCCCGGCTGTATGCCGGGCAATGCTCATATGGACTTGCCGTATGCTCTTTCCGTATTTTTCAGCTTTTCCACTTTTTCTTCGTTGCCGTTTTCCGCGTTGATGTAAATCCGGTATGTTTCATCATGCAACACGCCGAGAAATTCATAACAGAGCACTTCTCGGTTCATGTCGCCGGTCATAATCGCAAGGCGGCTTTCCATAATGTCAAGCTTCGGGTTCACACGGGCTCTTGCTTCTTTTTCACTGATGGCGGGCTTTGGAATATCCCTTTTTTGATGGCTTTTCAGAAAATCATCCGCCACAAACCCGATCACCTGGCCGTTGTCAAGCGCCACTTTTAATTTGACCGTTTCCGGATAAATGCGGACATTCCCCTGTTTCGCAGCGAAAGAAAAAACACCGACGTTGTCATATTGCATGCTTTCAAACATATCCATTTTCTCAAAATGGTGCCGGTTTAAAAAATCCGCCGCTTTCTTTTGGGCCCCGTTTAAACTGATTTTTTGCTTCCCCACCGGGCGCTTGTTGAAAAACCAGACCGGGTATCCCCCTTTCCGCGTAACATCCGCGGTTGTTTCATAGCCGTTTTTGTCTTTTAAACGGACGGTGTAAAAAGAAAAACGGGCGCCTTTTTGATTCGGTTTGGCTTCCGCCTTTCGGGCCGTTTTGACTCCGGCGTATTGTTTTACAGTGGCGACCGCCTGTTTTTTGCTGATCATTTTTCCTTCCAGGTGCTCATAATGGTCATCTCGGTTTTGGAAACTCGTAAAAGACGGGCTGTTCAAATCAGCATTGTCATAGCCTTTGACCGTCCTTTCGACCGTCTTAAAGCCGTCGATGATCGTGTTATCCTTCGTTTCTTTTCCTTGGGCAAGGGCGCGTTCCACGTCCATCCAGCGGAGATTGTGCTGTAAAACGTTATTTTGCACGCCCCGGATCTGGTCCTGGATATCCGCGCTCTGGCCGTACAGTTTTTTCAGTGAAGCATACTCTTTATCGGATAGAGGTTCTTTGTCCAAATCGCGCACCGCCGTCCGGTAGCTGAAATTCCCGATATCAGTCAGAAATTCTTCCGTTTTATGAAAAGGCAGAAGCGATAACGGAAGCTGGCCAACATCCGCATGCGCTTCCGATGTCAGGCGCCACACTTCAGCCAGTGCCGGTGAAAGGGACTTGCGCGAATTCATGGCGAGGGTGTTTCCAATTTCATCATGCAAAAGGTCCACTTTGTATGCAAGGTCATGAAAAGCCCTTTGATACGTGCTTTCTGCATTTAACAAGACCGCCTCTTTTTCACGGTGCTCTTTATATGCCCAGGCAGCAGTCCCGCAAAGCCCGAGGGCAAGCACAACAATCATTGCCCGTTTCAGCATATTCATTTCCCCCTCTTATTTGCAAAAAATATGTTTACCGATTCGTTTGATTTGCGGCCTTGACCAGATCCACTTGCTTGTTGCGGTCGCCGGATTAAAATAATACAGCGCATTTCCGGACGGATCCCAGCCGTTGATCGCATCGAGGACGGCTTTTTTTGCCGTATCATTCGGCGCAAGCCAGATCTGCCCGTCGGAAACACAGGTAAACGCACCCGGTTCGAAAATCACCCCGGGAATGGTGTTTGGAAAAGACGGGCTCTCAATACGGTTTAAGATAACAGCCGCCACGGCCACCTGCCCTTCATACGGTTCGCCGCGCGCCTCCCCGTAAACCGCTCGTTGCAAAAGGCGGATGTCGTTTTGTGAAAAGCCGTTCGGCACATTGGTTGCGGTTTGGGCCGGTTTTTTGGCTGCCGTTTTCGGTGCCTGCTTTTTTGTGCCGCCGTAATACGTAAATTTTTTCCCGCTTGCAACCATGGACTTTACGTATGCCGCATCGTATTTTGACGCTTTGACAAGTTTCTTTTTGACGCCCGGTCCGGCGAGGCCGTCAACAGGCATTCCGTATGCCTTCTGGAAATTTCTTAAAGCCCAGTAAGTGCTGTAACCAAACACCCCGTCAATCGTTCCTTTATAGTAACCGATGTACTGCAGCCTCGCCTGCAGTTCAATCACATCATCCCCGACCGCCCCTTTTTGAATCACCTGATTCGAAAACGCCCGGGCCGTCTCGCTTGTGCCAAAAGAAAACAAGGCCAATACAGCACAAAGCAGCAACATGTATTTTAAGCGATTTTTTTCAATCATACCGCACCCCCCAAAAACTTTAAGCATTATCCGTAGTTTCTGGAGAAGGCGGCAATTTTATACAAGACATAAAAAAACAACCGGCGATTTATCCGGTTGTTTTGCCCATTATCATAATTGTTGTGTTCCTGCCGCATCCTGCGCAAAATGTTCGGCAGAAAGGCTGTGCGCCTGCTTTGCTTTTTTCAGGCCGAGCCACCAAAGCCCGAGCATAAACGGCACCATAAAATACAGCCATTTTTGCTGGGTGAGCATAATCCAGTCGTAAAACCCATGCAAGATCACCGGCACAATGAAAGAAAAAAGGAACCAGCTTTTTTTGCGCGGGGAGAATCTGGATTTTCCCATATAAAAGCCCATCATGACACCGAAAACGGCATGGCTTGATACAGGAAGAAGCGCACGCCCGAAAGCCAGGTCAACGCCGCCCGAAAAAAGCGATAAAATATTTTCAAACGTGGCAAATCCAAGCGAGACGCTGACGCCGTACACAATGCCGTCAAAAGGTTCATCAAATTCCCGGTTAAAAAACACAATAGCGGCCAAACACAGCCACTTGCAAAGTTCCTCCGGCAAAGCGGAATGGAGGAAAGCATGCCAGATGCTGCCCGAAAACAGATGCTCCCGTTCGAGGATAAACTGCAAAAACATGACCGGCAGCGTGATAAGCGCACCGTATAAAAACGCTTTTGCAACAACAAGTATCGGCTCAGGCTCAAACTGGTCCCGCAAATAAAAATAGCATAGCAGGGCAAGTCCGGGGGCGATGCCGGCTGACAAAAGAACAAGCATATCGAAACCTCGCTTTTTGTAAAAATCAAATGATCCGTGCAGAGTTTTGTTTTCATCGTAACATGAAAAAGCCGGAAAAGAAATACTGCCCCCTGAAAAAACCTTTAATTTCCTTTTTGCAAGTGAGCCTCCCGTTTTTTGATCTCAGCGGCAATCACACCGCCATGGAAACGCCCGTTTTCAATAAAAATCTCATTGGCATTGTTTCCGGCAGCAAGCACGCCCGCAATAAAAATTCCTTCAACATTCGTTTCCATTGTCTCTTCTTTGTAATGTGGGCGACCTGTTTCCGGATCGACGCCCACTCCCATTTTCCGCAAAAACGAATGATCCGGATGATAACCGACCATCGCAAATACAAAATCATTCCGGATCTCTTTCACTTCTCCGCCCGCTTCGTATACAACGCTCTGTTCTTTAATTTCTTTCACGTGCGCCTGAAATTCCATTTTCACTTTCCCGTGGCGGATAAGCGAATCAAATTCCGGCAATATCCACGGTTTAATGCTTTCGGAATAATGATCGCCGCGGTACAGCACGGTCACGCGGGCGCCTGCCTTGTGAAGTTCAATGGCGGCGTCCACAGCAGAGTTTTTTCCGCCGATCACGCAAACATCGGTGTCAAAAAACGGATGGGCTTCTTTAAAATAATGGTACACTTTGTTTAAATCTTCCCCCGGGACATCCAGCCTGTTCGGATTGTCGTAATAGCCGGTTGCGATGACCACATAAGGCGTCTCATATTGGCCTTTTGTCGTCGTAACGATAAAGGTTCCGCGTTTCTTTTCGACACGGAGCGCTTCTTCAAACCGGCGGATGCGAAGGGCTTTCAGTTTCGCCACTTCGCGGTAGTATGTAAGCGCCTGATTGCGCTTCGGCTTTAAATTTTCGGTAATAAACGGCACATCGCCGATTGCAAGCCGGTCGCTTGAACTGAAAAAAGTCTGGTGCGTCGGATAACGGTAAATCGCATTGACGACATTTCCTTTTTCCAGTATAAGCGGATGTTTCCCGATTTCCTGCAGGCTGATTGCAGCAGCCAATCCGCAAGGGCCGCCGCCAATAATGATACAATCTTCTTTTCGCATGTTTGTCCACTCATCCTTTTTTCGTATCTGCCTTTTCGTTTTCATCCATTTATTTAAAAATCTCCCACCGTAACACGACAGGAGATTTCAGCCTTCTTCTTCTAAAACCTGTAAAGCCCCGTTTGCCGCCCGGCTGGAGCCGGCTTTCGGAAACTCTAAATCCAGCCTCTGAACCGCGAAGCTTCCGCCACTCTTCTTACACCGATCATATAAGCGGCAAGCCGCATGTTCACCCGGCGTGAGCGGGAAGTATTGTAGACCGTATTAAACGACTGGACAAGCACTTTTTCAAGTTTTTCTTCCACTTCTTCCTCCGTCCAGTAATACCCCTGGTTATTCTGTACCCATTCAAAATACGAAACCGTGACGCCCCCGGCAGATGCAAGTACATCCGGAACGAGCAGAATGCCGCGGTTGGTTAAAATTTCGGTTGCTTCAAGCGTTGTCGGGCCGTTTGCTGCTTCCACCACAATTTTCGCCTGGATATTATGGGCGTTTTCTTCTGTAATTTGGTTTTCAATGGCGGCCGGAACGAGAATATCGCAATCCAGTTCAAGCAATTCCTTGTTCGTAATCGTATTTTTAAACAGGGTTGTAACCGTCCCGAAACTGTCGCGGCGGTCGAGCAAATAGTCAATATCAAGGCCTTCCGGATCATGCAGCGCGCCGTATGCGTCGGATATGCCAATCACTTTTGCGCCCGCATCATGCATAAATTTTGCAAGGAAACTTCCGGCATTGCCGAACCCCTGAATGACAACCCTGGCGCCTTTTAAATCAATCCCTTTTTTTCTGGCCGCCTCGCGAATGCAGATGGTTACCCCTTTGGCCGTAGCGGATTCGCGGCCGTGCGAACCGCCAAGCACAAGCGGTTTTCCTGTGATAAAGCCCGGCGAATTAAATTCGTCGATCCGGCTGTATTCATCCATCATCCAGGCCATTATTTGCGAATTTGTAAACACGTCCGGTGCCGGAATGTCTTTCGTCGGACCGACAATCTGGCTGATCGCCCGGACATAGCCGCGGCTCAAATTCTCGAGCTCGCGGAAAGACATTTTCCGCGGATCGCAGATGATGCCGCCTTTTCCTCCCCCATACGGCAGATTCACAATGCCGCATTTTAGCGTCATCCATATAGACAAGGCTTTCACTTCATTTTCCGTCACATCCGGATGAAACCGGACGCCTCCTTTTGTCGGGCCGACAGCATCATTGTGCTGCGCGCGGTACCCCGTAAAAATCTTAACCGTACCATCATCCATTCTGACGGGAATTTTAACCGTTAACATACGGACCGGCTCTTTTAAAAGTTCGTATACTTCTTCAGGGTATCCAAGCTTTTCAAGAGCTTCGTGAATAATTGTCTGTGTCGATTTCAGCACATCTCGACTTGCTTCCATTGTTTGATGATCTGCGCCCTTTTCGGCTGCCATTATCGCAAACCTCCTAGATACGAAAGAAATATCTGCTATCAAATTTAGTATACAACTTTCCCCAGCAGATGAAAACCTGAAAAAACATGCCGGACGGTTACGGGAAATGCTTCAGAAGTTCCGCAAGTGCATTTTGCTCAAACACCGCGATCCCGTATTCCCGGACCATAAACGGGGAGATTTGCGCGCGCTCGCCGTATTCAAGAATAAGCGGCGCATTTTGGGTCCAAGGTTTTTGCAGCAAATAATACTGGTCTTCGAATATATAAAGGCTGCACGCGGAAATCCGGCCGATCTGGTTTAAAAAGCCCGCAAGCGCAATCATTTCCTCAATCGATGGAAACCAATAGGCTTCTTCCTGTTCCAAGTTTTCCGGGTCCGCCCATTCGCCCGGATCCGCGTCGTCCGCTTCCCCTACTGTCAGAATAAACACCAATTCCTGGACATTAAAGGAATAGATTTCAATGGTCAGCATGTCGCTTTCGCCGACATGGTAAGCCTGATCCGCCAACTCCAGCATTTCTTCAAATAAATGATTCCAAATGGGCGAGTCGAGATCGTTTTCCATAATACCGCGTTCCGATAACTCTTCAAACGTAATGGAGTATTTAATTTTATTGGATGAAATCCGTTCCAGCTTCATTGATTTCCGCCCCCTGCATACGGATCTTACCTTATCGTATGCGGGAGGGGAAAGATGGTTCATGATGGCCGCCTGTTGCTTTCGATCGTAATCAAATGGGCTTCCGGTTTTGCGCAAAGCCTGAGCGGAACAAGCGTCGTGCCGTAACCGTTGCTTATGAGATGGATAACATTGCGCGCTTTTCTCACCCCGCCGCGCCTGTAGCGGCTGAGACCGAGAATGCGGATCTGCCCGCCGTGCGTATGGCCGCTCAGCATCACATCGATATCGTCCCATTCATGAAGCTGGTGGATCATTTTCGGGTTATGGCTGATTAAAATCCGGAGATCGTCCGGTTGCACCGATTGAAGCGCTTCATCAAGATTTTCATTTTCCGTCGTCAAATCATCCACGCCGATCAGCGCAATCCGTTTTTTTCCGTTTACGCATACAAAATCCGCCGCGTTGCGCAGCGTGCGGACGCCGGTTCTGGCAAAAACGGCCGCGAGCGCTTTGCCGTCCGCTTCATAATCATTATTTCCCCACACAAAAAATACCGGGCCAATTCTTTTCAGCAACCGCAAATTTTCTTCTGTTCTGGAAAGCGGAACCCCCTTTTCCAGCAAATCTCCCCCGATTACTGCAAACCGTGCTTTCCCTGTTGCCTCTTCCACCAGTCCGGGATCGATTTTGCGCCGGTGGATATCGGAAATAAAGAAAAAAGTGCACGGCTCCTCTCCGGCCGGATATTCATCAAGCAAAAACCGGTGCCGGACGAGCCGGTTTAACGATGCTTCATAGCGCATATACATCAATAAGACTATGCCAAGCAAAGAGGCAATCCATAAAAATGCAAACATACACGAGAGCTCCTGTTCCGCCGGGTCCTTGCCGGCACAAACGAAATTTTCTGCAATCCCTATTCGTATTATATCTTAATCACGCCAGATAGAAAGCATTCCGGCATTGTTTTTGACATAGCGGGAGAGAACCGCGCATAAAATGAAAAAGACTTTTAAATGTCAGGAGGACTGAGATGAAAAGCCATTATAAAACGTATCATCCCTTTATCGGGCCATTTGACCCCTGTCCGCCGATAACCGAAAAAGTTTATTCCACCCCGCCAAATTTGTATTTAGGGTTCCAGCCCCCGAACCTTCCTCAATTTGCACCGCAGGAAGCGTTGAGGCGCGGGACGCTTTGGAGGCCGCTTTATGACCCTTATTACAGCCCTTATGAACGGGCAAAGGAGGAAACCGATTGAAGCAGCTGCCAAAAGAGTATTACACAAGGCTTGAAGAACTGCAGGCCCTTGATTTTGCAATTGTGGAGCTGAACCTTTATTTGGATACCCATCCCGATGATCAGGCAGCGATCGAACAGTATAACACTTTTGTCCATGCCAGGAAAAAAGTCAAAAGAGCATTTGAAAAACAGTTCGGACCGCTGACAAACTTCGGGCACAGCTATTCGCCAACGCCTTTCCAGTGGAAAGAGCCGCCGTGGCCATGGCAGGTATAAGCAAATAAAGGGGGAAAACGTTCATGTGGATCTATGAGAAAAAATTGCAATATCCCGTCCGGGTCTCAAGCTGTAACCCGAGACTTGCGAAACTTTTAATCGAACAATACGGCGGAGCGGACGGAGAGCTTGCGGCAGCGCTCCGGTATTTGAACCAGCGCTACACCATCCCGGATAAAGTGATGGGGCTTTTAAATGATATCGGTACGGAAGAACTGGCCCATCTTGAGATGATTGCGACGATGGTCTTAAAATTAACAAAAGATGCCACGCCGGACCAATTGATTGCTGCCGGCCTTGACGCGCATTATGTGGACCATGATAAGGCACTGCATTACCATAATGCCGCAGGGGCCCCATGGACAGCCACCTATATCCAGGCAAAAGGGGACCCGATTGCCGACATCTATGAAGACATTGCCGCCGAAGAAAAAGCGCGGGCTACGTATCAATGGATCATCAATTTAAGTGACGACCCCGACCTAAATGACGGGCTCCGCTTTTTAAGGGAGCGGGAGATTATCCACTCGCAGCGGTTCCGCGAAGCCGCGCAAATTTTAATGGAAGAAAGAGGCAGGAAAAAAATTTTTTAGAAGATGCCAGGGCATCTTCTTTTTTTCGGCGGCTTTGAGTCCCCGTGCCTGTTTCCGGTGAATGGCTACTTATTCTCGTGGTATAAATTAATATCAAACTCTTTTTGCATCATTTCGAATACAAGGTGGCGGTCCTTCCAGCTTTCCCCTTTCCATAAATCCTTGCTTTTATCAATAATTTCACAGCGGAGCGCATGGAATTCTTTTTCAGCCTTTTCCCGCTTGTCAAACAAGATTTTACTCATGCCCCAAAACGCGGCGGCCAAGAGCAGGAAAAACAGCTGAAACGGGCTTTCTGAAATGCCGGAGAAAACGGAGAACATGGAATCGGCATTTTCAAAAGAACGGTAAACATAGTAAGCCCATGCGCATGTGTAGAGCATGCTTGTCCAAAGAAAAACAAGATGCCGCATCCGAAGCCGGTCAAATTTTTTTTTGCGTTTGACGACACCCTGTAACATCTGCTTTGTCGCCGCATCTGTCCCTTTTAGCCCGGTGATGGACGGCTCCATATTGATCCCTCCCTCACTCCACTATATGCTGCAGGAGGCTGATCCATGACAAGCAAGCAGTTTGCCCTGTCCTGAAAATTTGCGCCTGCAGATTTTTCCCTTCTTGCGGCGCCATTTATCGCGGCATGGGCGTCTATCTGAAAAACAAAAAAGTATAACAGATGTAAACGGCAATCGGCACTAAAATAAAAATGACAGCCAACAGGTTCACAAGCGGCAACCTGGAACGGGATTCCTTTTTGGTACTTTTCCGCTTTTCCGCCCGCGAAACGGCCGCCGCCGTTTGTTTCTCCGTTTTTTCCTTTGCTTTGCCGGCCGGTTCAAGCTTTTGCCGCCGTTTTTCCATTTCAATGATATATTTTTCGTCTGACATGGCTTCCCCTTCCCCACATCCGGACTAAATCCTCTGTTTTTTGATGCGGATACCCAGTAAACAATCGATTGTAAAATGCATGATGATGACTGCCGGAAGATTTTCATGAGAAAGCGCATAAACGGCACCAATCCAAAAACTTAAAAGCAGCACATTCGCAATCAAATACCAGTGGCCAAAATACCGGATATGCATGAGTGCAAAAATAAGGCTTGCTGCCGGCAATCCAAAATGCGTCTGGATGACGCCCCGGAACAAGAGCTCTTCCGCCACCGCGATCAGCGCCGTTAAAGCAATAATGTCCGAAATTGAACGGGATTTAAAAATCCGCTCATTTACGCCCCCGTCATCATAATACGCTTTCGGGAGCCATTTCATGAGCAAAGTATCCGCCGCAACGACAGCGGCTCCGTTTAATAAACCATATGTACATTTCGCAAATGACAAGTGAAAGTGCTGAAAAAATGCTTCGCCATCCGGAAATAACAGAAATCCGAGCAAAGCGGCAGCAAACAGGAGAATCAGCTGCGTCAAAATTAAGTGAAAAGTAAGTTCCCGGTCTGTGAGTTCCTTGATCAAATCCGCCTGTTTTCTTCGCGCCATTTCTGTTCCCCTTTTCTGAATAGATCCTGCAAAAGCAATTCCCAGGCAGGAACGGTTTCCAGGGTGCCCCCGCTTTTTTGATTGCTTTCATATAAGGCTGTTTCAAGGCCGCAAATGTCACAGCACGCTTCATTGCCTGCAGCGGGCGGTTCACCGAAATACCGTAAAATTTCCGAGCGGCGGCATGACGAAGACCGGACCATCTGCACCATTTCCTTTAACTTCCTTCGCTTGTACGCCATCCGCTCGTCCCGGATGGCTGCAACCTCCCGGATCCATGCTTCTTCCGGCAGGTTAAGCGCTCTGTGGTGCGCTAGGAACCGGAGTTGCGGTTCCGTGCATCCGAGCAGCGCCCCGGCTTCCTTCAGATCCCCTTTCCATCTGCTAAAAGCGGCCAATTGTGCATCAGTCGGAAGCTCAGCCTCGATCAGCTGAAGCGGGAGCCGTTCATCCCCTTCCGTATACAAAAGGACGGCAATGCTCGGGAGCCCGTCCCGCCCGGCTCTGCCGATTTCCTGCAGATAGGCTTCCATCTGCAACGGCAGGTGAAAATGGATGACAAAGCGGATATCTGCTTTGTCCACCCCCATGCCAAACGCGCTTGTCGCACAAATGATCCCGATCTGTCCGTAAATAAACTGCTGCTGGATCAAAATTCTTTGCTCCTGGTCAATGCCGCTGTGATAGGCGGCTGCTTCGGCGATTCCCTCCTGCCTTAACCGCGCCGCCATTTCCTCAGCCGCCTTTTTGCTTGAAAAATAGATGATACCGGGCTTCTGCAAGTTTTTCGCATAGGCAACTAGTTTTTCCTCTTTTTCGCGGTATGAAGGAATCCGGTCTATTTTAATGGCGATATTGGGCCTGTTGACAGAATAAATAAACCGGTTTGGGTCTTTTAAGCCGAGATACTTGCAAATATCGTCCCTCACCTGTTCTGTTGCTGTGGCGGTCAGGGCAAGGGTAAGCGGTGTACCCAATTGTTTCCGGATTTCGCCAAGGTTTAAGTATTCCGGCCTGAAATCATGGCCCCATTGGGAAATACAATGCGCTTCATCGACCGCAAACAGCGCAGTCCGGATTTGTTTTAATTTTCCGAGGACATGGCGGTTGTGCAGCATCTCCGGCGAAACAAAGATAAATTTGAAAGCACCCAGATGTGCAAGGGCGGCTTCCCGCTCCGGACCGGTTAAAAACGAATTTAACGCCACCACACTTTTTTCGCCGCGCATTTTCATCTGCTCTGTCTGATCCTGCATGAGCGATAAAAGCGGGGAAACGATGATGCAGGATCCGTCCAGCAAATAGGCAGGCAACTGATAGCATAAAGATTTTCCGGTACCGGTCGCAAGCATCGCCAGTGTATCTTTGCCGTCCAGCAGCGAACGGATGACTTTTTCCTGCCCCGCCCGGAATGCGCTGAACCCGAACTTACTTTTCAAAAAGCTTAAAAGATCCACTGCAGCCCATCCTTTCCGCCAATACAAGTCGAATATGGAAATACGGGACATCCCCTACTTTTTCTTTAATCGGTTTTAATTTCTTCGTATTTAAATCAGCGGCTGCCCGGATGATCTTTTGTTCTTCATCCTTTGGCACATACCGGTTCAGCGGAAAATCCGGGACCGTTAACGCGATTTCAATCAGATGGTCTTCAATTGTGCTTTGCTTTAACCCTCTCAGCGTGCTGATTTCCGCAATCGTTTTCCCTTGCTTCAAGAAGCCGAATGTCACCGAGGCAGACCGGGTCAGCGGCAGGGCCTTTTGCACATCATGAAGCATTTGGTATAAATACCAGAATGTTTCAGGATCTCCCAGGATGCGCCGGACCATAAAATGAAGCAAATGCAAATATCGATACCAGTACTCCACAGGATCAAGGTGCAGGGCGGAGGCAGCCTGCGTGATTGTATATCCGATCCGGCCCGCACCCGTCAACCGGAGGACAAAAATTTCAGGCTTTTCCGGCGGGCTGCCGGAAAACAGGCTGTAAAATTCACGATACAGATGCTCTGCTAAAGCAGTCCGGCTTTTTGCATGCTGTTTCAGCCAGTTTTTTGCCCAAGCCTGCAGAGCCGGGTCCCTTTGAACCGGATAATATACTTTATTTCCATACACTAAGTTGGATACGGCCTGGGTGATGAGGTTCAGCCTTTTCCAAAACAGATTTGCCGAATCCTGGTATTTCAAGCCGTCCAGGTAAGGAAACCTTTCTTCCATCCTGCCGGTTGCCAAAAGCCGGGCAGCGCCTTTTTTTGTGACCACGCAGGCATCCGGGCCGCTTTTTTGCAGTAATCCGGCTATTAAAAGGGCTTCTACTTCGCGTGTGAAATCTTCGCGGGAAATAAATGGAAACGTCTGAAAGAGCCTGCCGATCTTGAAAAAATGGGAATCCTGGATGGTCTGTGCTGATTTTTTCCCGTTTAAAAGATGAAAAACAGCATAAGGGGTGCGTTCTCCATTCAGGTTGCTGAAGCAATCCAGCAATACAGCCTGTAAAAAAGGCATCTGAATCCTCTCCTGTTCTTTTGCTGAAAAAAGGGGAAAGTGCAAGGAAAAATCGGGGGTTGGTTCTATTTTAACATGGAAACCGGAGATTTGTTTACCATTTTTTTCATTGATCAGTTCTGAAGAGTAAATTCATCAATTTTTAGATGTTTTATGATAAAATGACTTATCCACATTTAGAAAATTTTTCCATCTATTTTTT
>NZ_ALAS01000080.1 GCF_000290615.1 Heyndrickxia coagulans DSM 1 = ATCC 7050 | reverse complement strand
AAATTTTTACACAACACTATTTTATATTTTGATAATCGGAATTTGGCTTGTATCTGACCAAATTTGATTCGTTCAGCAAGCCCTAATTATTCAGCATATAAAACTAAAGCGAATAAATGGGAACAACGTATTGGCGAGCATATAAAACAAAGAAGATTCAAAAAAGAACCAAATGAATATTTAAACACTATTGAAGAGAAATGGAAAAGGCACAACTAATTTATTGTGTTGGTTGTGCCGTCTAAGAAAAAAACTGTTTGAATAAAGGAATGGAATAAAAATGACTCATTAATGAAATGCACTTCTGTCAATGTAGTCAACAATGTTTGTCCAGTTGCTTTGGCATAATCTGTTTTCGATAAAAATTAATCATCTGAACAAAATAAGGGAGACGAAAAATGAGTAAAAGATGCGTGATGTGAATTGGGAGAGAGTTCCATTCTTTGTTGGCATCGTATGTAAACGGCGCTTGAATTTTTTCCATTTGAATGGATGTGAAAAATAACAATGGAAGAATCATTCTTGCAGACATGATTTTGAAACATCCTAACCTAAACAACGAATTTACACGAAAGGTGTTGTTGCTTGATGATCAACAAAAAGTTCGTCCTATGGTGTATCTTGATCATAGGTTGTTCGGTTGCTCTGTCGTTTATTTGTACAGTTTTCGTAAAAGCGAACGATTTGAATAGAGGCCGAAAGTTTTATGAAGAACACGGAAAAGCCATTTGGGAAATACCGACCAAACAAAAAGTCATTGCATTGACATTCGATGATGGACCTAGTTCAAAATATACTCCGGAAATTCTGGATATTTTAAAACAATATCATGCTAAAGCAACCTTTTTTGTGGTGGGGACCTGTGTAAAAGCTCATCCTGATGTAGTGAAACGAGAAATTTTGGATGGACATGAATTAGCGAACCATACATACCATCATTCCGGTTTTAGGGGGCTTAACGAGGAAGAAATTAGAAATGAATTAAGAAAAACAAAACAAACGATTACGCAATTGACTGGATATTCTCCTAAATTGTTTCGCCCGCCAGGAGGTTATTATAATGAAACCATTATTAATGTTTCGAACCAAGAAGGTTATACGGTTGTGATATGGTCATGGCATCAAAATACGTATGATTGGAAAAAACCGGGCGTTCATAATATTGTAAAAAAGGTTTTATCTAACGCCCGAAATGGGGATATTGTCTTATTTCATGATAACGGCGGAGACCGTCGTCAAACGATTGAAGCACTAAAAAAAATTTTACCGGAACTTCAAAAAAGAGGATATAAATTTGTGACCGTATCAGAATTACTACAAATGCATCCAAAGTATAGATATCTGGATTTAAGTCAATATTTTGGACACCAATAAGTGAAATTTAATTTTGATCTCATGCCATATTTTTCATGACATCGCTGGTCGCTTGACATGGAGCCTCTGCGGGCGTGGTGTTATGCGAAGGGCGAAAGGGGCAATGATTTCTTTCGCATGGCAAACAAGCCTGCCACACCCGCCACTCCATGTAAAGCGGATGCTTGTAAAATTGTGAAGAGCACTACGCTGCCCCTTTGATACTGTCTTCTGTTTCTTGTGGCGTCATATAGCCCAGGCAGCTATGAATCCGTTTCCGATTGTACCAGCCTTCTATAAATTCGAATAAGGGCTTGCTGAATAAGCAAAAATTCCAGATTTGACAAGGATTTTGGCTACTTTTGTCGAATATAAAGTGTAAGGATTTCAAAGGAAACA
>NZ_ALAS01000079.1 GCF_000290615.1 Heyndrickxia coagulans DSM 1 = ATCC 7050 | reverse complement strand
GAATCACGCGGAATGTTGTAATGGGGCAGCACAAGGAAGAGTATTTAGGATAGACTTTGATCAAACGCCTCAAGTAGATGTCGAGTTGCCTCAACATGGTCGCACATTTGAAGTGTTATATAGTGCCAGGACGATCATCGAAAGAATCTTTGGCATTCTAAAAGACGGATACAGTCTCCGTCGTGTTCACAAGCGTGGGAAACAGGCAGTTGAAGCTCATGTAGATCGATGCA
>NZ_ALAS01000078.1 GCF_000290615.1 Heyndrickxia coagulans DSM 1 = ATCC 7050 | reverse complement strand
GGCACGATGATAACGTATGAGGATGAACTAAAGCAAGAAGCAAGAAAAGAAGGAAGAGAAGAAGGGAGACAAGAAGAAAAAATTGAAATTACCCGAAACCTTATTAAACTAGGGTCATCCCTCGATTTTATCAAAAAAGCAACAGGCCTTTCCGAAAAAAAGATCCTTGAAATAAAGGAGAAGTTGGAAAAGGAATAAGGGCTGATGGCTTTGAAATGGGAGGGTGGCACGATGATAACGTATGAGGATGAACTAAAGCAAGAAGCAAGAAAAGAAGGAAGAGAAGAAGGGAGACAAGAAGAAAAAATTGAAATT
>NZ_ALAS01000077.1 GCF_000290615.1 Heyndrickxia coagulans DSM 1 = ATCC 7050 | reverse complement strand
GAAGGTTTCAATATTGTCATAATCACTTTTTACCTGGCAAAGCAAGCCGATATAAGATTTAGCCACATCGCCATTGGAACAAGCCGGATACCGGGAGATATCAGGGAGTTTATAGGCATTCAACCTGGAAACTAAATTCGTTTGATTTAGTAAATTTCCTACTATCGCTAAGCCAGCTTGGGCAACAATTCGTTCTTTTGTGGGTTCTATCACAAACTTTTTCATGAGATCACCTGAATGTGGAATGAATTTAATTTGTCTGATATAC
>NZ_ALAS01000076.1 GCF_000290615.1 Heyndrickxia coagulans DSM 1 = ATCC 7050 | reverse complement strand
ATGTTCATCTTGAAGTGTACAATTAGATGATAGAGCGTCTTCCCATTTTTTTCCACTCATCTGCCCCTTCGAGTAAAATTTTACACATACGCGGCCGGCCTGCGGCTTAGGGCACCGGCCCTGTTTGCTTATCTTCCCCATCTGTCGGCAGGCCCTGTTTATCGGATTTCCTTATCTCCCACCGGGCAGGCGGGGGATAAATATCGGCGGGCGACAATCGGTATGGATAAAGACGTCTCGAAGGGGCCCGGTTCTTTCAAAAAACCGGTTTCATCCAAAAAAACACCATCCGGTTTTCCCCGGATGGTGTTTTTTATTGTGCCGTATAGCCCCCGTCCACATGAAGGTCCGTGCCGGTAATAAACGATGCGTCATCGCTTACAAGGAACAAGACGGCTTTCGCCACTTCTTCCGGCTTACCGAGCCTGCCCATCGGATTGTGGTCAATGGTTTCCTGAATTTGTTCTTTTGTGAAATATTTCAGCGCCGGGGATTCTGTCGTGCCAGGGGAGACACTGTTGACACGGATGCCCTGTTTGGCATACGTGACAGCTTCCGCCCGCGTCAAATTCACAACTGCGGCTTTGGCGGCGGAATAGGCCGCACTGTTGGTAATTCCGACATGGGCCATAAAAGAGCCCATGTTGACAATCGCGCCTTTTCCATTTTTCAGCATATACGGGATCGCATATTTATTGGAGAGCATCACACCGGTTAAGTTAATGTCCAAAACTTTTTGCCAGTAATCCTGGTCGAGTTCATGGACAGGCCCGTGCTTTTCCGGAATTCCGGCACACGCAACCAGAATGTCAAGCTTCCCGTAAGTATCTGTCGCCTTCTCCATCAAATGTTTGACACTGTATTTATCGGAAACATCACAATGGACAAAAAGGGCTTCTCCCCCGGTTTCTTTGATTTTATCGGCAATTTCCATCTTGGATTCCGCTACATCCCCGATGACAATCTTCGCACCTTCGTTTGCAAAAAGCCAGGCCGTTGCTTCCCCGATTCCGGAAGCGCCGCCTGTAATGACAGCCACTTTATTTTTCAGTTTCACCGCGTTCACCTTCCTATGTCAAATCATACAAAAACCATGCACAGCCGGCATTTTCTCCGAGGCCGTCCACGTCGCCTATTTCCAGTCTTACCATCATTATATCAAAAAAGCAACAATGTACAGCCGGGATCAGTTCTGAAGAGTAAATTCATCAGTTTTTAGATGTTTTATGATAAAATGACTTATCCACATTTAGAAAATTTTTCCATCTATTTTTT
>NZ_ALAS01000075.1 GCF_000290615.1 Heyndrickxia coagulans DSM 1 = ATCC 7050 | reverse complement strand
CGGTATTTAATCTGTGCAGGGCGCACAAATGGAAATATATATGCAGATTTAAGGAAGGGAGAATTAAAAGTATCTCGACGGAGTTTAAGGTGTTTTTTGCAAGAAAAAAGTGCAGAGTATTGCAGTATATAAATTCGTTTATACCGCATAAAAATTCAATCTGAATTCTCGCTATTAAGGGCTTGACATGGAGCCTCTGCAGCCATGATTCTTTTGCCAAGCGGCCAGCTGTAACAGATTTGGCAAACCCAAACAGGTTATCATGGCTACCCCTCCATGTAACGCATATTCCGCACGTAAATTTTTCCATTTTAAGATTTTTTTAAAGGAATTTTCTCCTTCTTTGTAGAATTGAATGATTATCTAAACT
>NZ_ALAS01000074.1 GCF_000290615.1 Heyndrickxia coagulans DSM 1 = ATCC 7050 | reverse complement strand
GTGAAGCACGGTAGCCGAAAGTGTACAAAAAGAGTGTCTTGGAATACCCGATATTTAAACCTTGTCGAGAAAAACTTGACACATACAGAATGGTAAAATATGTTGACGAAGTATAACGCATACGCTATGATAATGATGTTGTTTTCTCTTCACTTTACAGAAAAGGAGGATCGTTTAAGACTTTTTTCTAAAAGCGCCAGAACTGGGTTCGGGACGGATTGACCCAGTTGACGAGGAGGAGGAGTATCGAGCTTTCGGCGGATGCCTCCCGGCTGCCACACACAGCCGTATGTTTTTCCACAAATCGGCGGGGTGACCCGCTGGACAAAGGGAAAAGCATGTGGGAAGAGAAAACGGATCAGAAGTTTTACAAAAAATTTCAAGAGATAAGGGGGCAGGACTGCTCCCGGTAGTTCTTGCCCCCTTGTGATCCGAGGAGGAAGAACGAATGTGTGGTATTGTTGGCTATATCGGTACTGAAGATGCGAAGGAAATTTTGTTAAAAGGCTTGGAGAAGCTGGAATATAGAGGCTACGATTCTGCAGGGATCGCTCTCCGGAATGAAGCCGGCGTGCATGTTTTTAAAGAAAAGGGACGGATTGAAGATTTGCGCCGGATCGTGGATATGCGAATTGCGGCAACGATCGGCATCGGCCATACACGCTGGGCAACCCACGGGGTTCCGAGCAGAGAAAATGCCCACCCGCACCAAAGTGCATCCGGCCGTTTTACGCTTGTGCATAACGGCGTGATCGAAAACTACACGCTTTTGCAAAAAGAGTATCTCACGGATGTTCCTTTAAAAAGTGATACAGATACGGAAATTATCGTGCAACTGGTAGAAAAATTTGCTTCAGAAGGTCTTGAAACGGCGGAAGCGTTCCGGAAAACGCTGTCGCTTTTAAGGGGTTCTTATGCGCTTGCCCTCTTGGACGAAAAAGACGGCAATACGATTTATGCGGCAAAAAATAAAAGCCCGCTTTTGGTAGGCGTCGGCAACGGTTTTAATGTGGTAGCGAGCGATGCGATGGCAATGCTGCAAGTGACCGACCAGTTTATCGAACTGGTAGATGGCGAACTGGTCCTCCTTACCCGCGGGCAAGTCACCATTCAGAATCTTGCCGGTGAAACGATCACCCGCCAACCGTATAAAGCGGAAATTGATGCAAGCGACATAGAGAAGGGTACGTACCCGCATTATATGCTGAAAGAAATCGATGAGCAGCCACTCGTGATGCGGAAAATTATCCAGGCTTACCAAGATATCAACGGCAAATTGTCTATTGACAGCCAAATTATCGATGCCGTAACCGGAGCTGACCGGCTTTATATTATCGCATGCGGCACGAGCTACCATGCCGGCCTTGTTGGCAAGCAGCTCATTGAGAAGCTGGCAAAAATTCCGGTTGAGGTCCATGTATCCAGTGAGTTTGTTTACAATATGCCGCTTTTGTCAGAAAAACCGCTGTTCATTTTTATTTCGCAAAGTGGGGAGACAGCCGACAGCCGTGCTGTGCTTGTAAAAGTGAAAGAATTGGGTTACAAGACGCTGACGATGACCAATGTGCCGGGCTCGACGTTGTCCCGTGAAGCGGATTATACCCTATTGCTTCATGCAGGACCGGAAATTGCGGTTGCTTCGACAAAGGCATATACGGCGCAAATTGCCGTCCTTGCGATCCTTGCTGATGTAGCGGCAAAATCACGCGGTTTCAGCGAAGACTTCGACCTGGTACATGAACTCGGCCTTGTGGCAAATGCGATGGAAGGGCTGTGCGGATCAAAAGAAGAAATTGAACAAATGGCATATGACTACTTGACGGTCACCCGCAATTGCTTCTTCATCGGCCGTTCGATAGACTACTTTGTCTGCCTTGAAGGCGCACTGAAGCTGAAGGAGATCTCTTATATCCAAGCGGAAGGTTTTGCAGGGGGCGAACTCAAACACGGCACAATTGCCCTGATTGAGGACGGCACACCGGTTGTCGCGCTTGCTACGCAAAAAGACGTCAACTGGAGCATCCGCGGCAATGTCAAGGAAGTTGTCACCCGCGGGGCCAACCCTTGCGTGATCTCGATGAAAGGCCTGAATGAGGAAGGCGACCGTTTCGTCATTCCTCGTGTACACGAATTACTGACACCTCTTATCTCTGTTGTACCATTGCAGTTGCTTGCTTATTACGCAGCGCTGCATCGCGGCTGCGACGTCGACAAGCCGAGAAATTTGGCCAAATCGGTCACAGTCGAATAAACCACAAAAAGCCCGGGAAAGCCAGAATGACTGGTTTTCCTGGGCTTTTTGTTTAATCAAATGATTGATTAAAGGGATGATACAAGGTAAAATAAGGCGATTTTATTGGCCCGGCTTCTTTGGATTAGGCCTTGTATCTCCCTGTTAAAAAGTCCGTCCCCTGCAAAAAAGTTGGGACCCGCTGTTAAATCGTTGGTACCTGACCGGCAGGAGACCAGGCCAATTCAGCAGGCAAATATGGTTGTTTTCCGGGCCATTTTCAACCCTAATTCAATAGAAAGACAAACTCAGGCTGGATCCAAAACGGGTCCAGTTTTTCTTTTGTACAGCGGCCCAATCCTTTGTCCCGCAAGGGTTCTGGCGTTCTCTAATCCTATAGCGTTAGAAGCCCCACTGTATGGAATTGGGCGATTCTCAGTCCTTTTTCATGTGGTTCCCAGCCAGCTCAGTTCCGCCATTTCTCCAATATTTTTTCTCTAATCAGGGAAGAACTTTTTGACATTTCCAGACTATGCTGAACAACCCAGCAACCTAATTTCTGGTAAAAATCAGGCGTTTTGGGAACCAACTTTTTAACATTGCCAGCGGTCATCAAAATGCGGTTGGAGCCTTGGGGGAGTAAGAGGAAAGGGGGATTTTGGCGGGGAAGGACTTTTTTACAGGGGAATAAATAGTAATATATATCTAAAATATCAAAAAATATGTACCAATAATATTATTTTATGGTAGAATTTGTTGTGGTACTTCAAGTATCTTTTCAGGATCCGCAGCATTTGCTGCTGAGAAACCGAGTGAAACCACATCTCCTGTAGTACAACAAAGTCAGGCAACTCAAGCTCAAGCTTCATCTCTTGCAGTAGATCCTGGTATTCAATCTATTAACGGTCAGATGTCTACTCAATCAGTACCAACTTATATAAGTAAGAAGGCTGCTGAAGGGAAAAACGATTCCTGAACAATTTCCTGAAAATAAGCAAACAAAAGTGGTTCGCTTTTTCCCTTCTTACTCTGTTTCACCAAAGTTTATCCTAATTTGGGGATGGGGCGAATTAAATCTCGTTTATGATCTTACATCCTATTTGGGCCGGCCATTGACCACGTCTTCCCCATCCGAAAACAACGGCACACCGGCCACCTTGGATGAAATCTCCTTTTTTGGCAAAGCGTTATCAGAGCCGATGCGTATCCGTATTTTATCTTTGATTGCAAGAAAGGAAGGGGTCAAAGCCCAGGAGATGGCCGAAAAATTAGACCTAAACCCTGCCACGATTTCCAGGCACTTGAACATTTTGAAAAATTGCAAGCTCATCACGGAAACCAAGCAAAAAAGCCATAATATTTACTTTATCAATCATAGCGAGTTCAGGCGCTGGGCAAAACAACTGGAAGGGGAGCAGTTTCTCAAGGTCTCCGATTGATGCTTGATTTGGCCGGTTTGTTTTGGAAAGCAGCCAAAATGCCCTTGAAGTAAATGCGTTTCAAGCGGAGTGGTTTGTTGACCTACACCGGCCGCACGGGCAAGCCTCTCTCCTGTACTTGGTGCAGCCGTGCATGTAGACTGAAAAGAGACAAAGGAGAAAGCAGGTGTTGTTTTGGTATCCTATATCGTATTAAACAAACGGAAGATTGATGTGGAACGTTATCGGGAAGAGGACGTACAGGGGCTGAAGCAGATCGTGGCGGACTTCAAGGTAACAAGCGAAGATTACCATGATATTGCCACCTTACTGTATCAGGAAAAATTCGATGTGGAAGTACCTGAACAGGGGCTTGCTTTTAAAGGGGCGATCCGGGAATACTCCACTTCCATTACGAATCTGTATGAAAAAGGCCGGGTCGGCGACTACCATTTAGCATTGCTGGAAGTGAAAGAAGGAGAGAACAAAGCGTGAAACTCAGTATTTTAGACCAGGCGCCCATTTCAACCGGCCAGACAGCGAAAGACGCCCTGTACAACGCGATGGAGCTGGCCCGTGCAGGCGAGTCATTCGGGTACACGCGGTACTGGATTGCGGAACATCATGATTTGCCGGGTCTTGCCAGCAGTGCACCTGAAGTAATGCTCGGTTTTATCGGCGCGCATACGAGCACGATCCGGATCGGCTCCGGGGCCGTGCTTTTGCCGCATTATAAGCCGTATAAAGTCGCGGAAGTGTTCAATTTGCTCTCTGTGCTGTTTCCGGGCCGCATTGACCTCGGCATTGGCCGGGCGCCGGGCGGCTCTGCCGAAGCAACCACCGCATTATCCGGCCAATTTTTGCAAAAAGTGTACAAAATGCCGGAGCTGGTAGAGGAACTGCTTCATTTTCTCTATCACGATTTTCCGGAAGAAAATATTTTTTCCCGCGTCAAGGCTGCCCCTGTTCCGGCTGATCCGCCGCATGCCTGGCTGCTTGGCACAAGCGGCAAAAGCGCCGTGCTGGCTGCCCGATCTGGCATGTCGTATGCGTTTGGCCAGTTTATGAGCGAACAGGATGGCGCGGCAATTTTAAAGCAATATGAGCAGGCTTTTACCCCCCGAAAGCCGGGGGATGCGCCGCAAACGTTGTTAACTGTTTCCGCCGTATGTGCCGAAACAGCTGAAAAAGCGGAAGAAGTGGCATGGAGTTCCCTAATATGGCAGCTGCAGGCGGAAAAAGGGGGACAAGCATCCGTGCCGTCCATTGAAGAAGCAAAATCTTATCCATTAACCGGAAAAGACAAAGAAAAATTGGCAAAAATGAAGCAAAACATGGTGATCGGAAATCCGCAGCAAGTGCGCGCGGCATTCACCAAGTTGCAGGAAAAATACGGAACGGATGAATTGATGATTTTGACCATTGCCCATTCTTTTGAGGACCGGATTGCTTCATACCGGTACATTGCCGAAGAAGTGCTGGGGTAATGGATAAGCGAATCAAAGCCTTCTTTTTCCTATTAATGGAAGAGGAGGGCTTTAATTATTGTTGTCGCGGTAACAGGGCTTAGAATACCAGTGTTTTTTTAAGATCGCCAGCGGCCGTTTTTTCAGCCGTACGGCAATGACTGCATTCATAAAAAAAATTCAGCTGAAGAAAGGATTTTAGATGCTTTTGCCGAATATCAATACGGTTGCTAGCATTTAAGAATGTTTCTTTTTTCCTTGATCAGCCATATGACACAGCTTGTAAAAAGCGAACGCCGGAATACAGCCTGAGATATGTTAAAATCATATTTGGTTTGAAAAATGATACGAATGGCTGGTTATAATGGACCCATAAAACTAGACACAAAATGAGGAGCTGTTAAAGTAGGTTTATGAGAAAAACATGTGATTATTGGGTAATGATTTGTTCGATGGCATGGGTTGCCTTTGTTCTAATTTGTTTAAGATTCACATTTGTCGCAAATTTTGGGGACATCACGAAAATATTTGTTGAAGAAATGGTGCTACTTATAAGTGTTTTCGTTTTAAATGTGTTGTTTTTAAAACAAAAAGTAACATGGCGGATAAAGTCTTCTTTTAAAGAAACACTGCTGATCATGATACCCGTTTTCTTTTTCTTTATGATTGATATATTGGTATCTTCCGGTCATGCATTGCTAGATATATTAAAGGCCGGCGGGATTTCAGTGATTGTCGCGCTCTTCGAAGAATATTATTTCAGGGGAATTATTTTTTCTAAAATCAATTTCTATTTAGGGCTTGCTGAATAAGCAAAAATTCCAGATTTGACAAGGATTTTGGCTACTTTTGTCGAATATAAAGTGTAAGGATTTCAAAGGAAA
>NZ_ALAS01000073.1 GCF_000290615.1 Heyndrickxia coagulans DSM 1 = ATCC 7050 | reverse complement strand
AAAAAATAGATGGAAAAATTTTCTAAATGTGGATAAGTCATTTTATCATAAAACATCTAAAAACTGATGAATTTACTCTTCAGAACTGTTAACAAAACAAAATGGTTGTAAACTTCTTTCTTCTGCGCTATACTTAAGAAGAATTATTTTTGTTCGGTGTAAAGAATGGCATAGTATAAGACTTTTCATCTTGATGACCACCTTGGACAAGGATAGTAACACATTGTGTGCAGTTGCACACCAGGAGGCAATATAAATGGAACAAGGTACAGTGAAATGGTTTAACGGAGAAAAAGGCTTCGGCTTTATCGAACGCAATGGTGGAGACGATGTATTCGTTCACTTCTCTGCTATCCAAGGTGAGGGCTTCAAAACTTTAGACGAAGGTCAAAAAGTAACTTTTGATGTTGAACAAGGATCCCGCGGGCCACAAGCAGCAAACGTTGAAAAAGCTTAATGTAGAGAAAATGATAAAAACAGGCTCTTTATAAAGAGGGCCTGTTTTTTTATTTCTTCAAAAACCAAAACACGCTCACTTATGTAGCAGGAAATTGAAACAAACAGGCGCCATGCCAGTCGACAAATAGTGAAAATCCGTTGCTACAACCAGGATTATATCTTTGGAAAATCCGCATTTCCTTCAAAGAAATTCTTATAAGCAGTCTGTAAGTTCATTTGTGCATTTGCCAAAGCTAAAGAATCCACTTCTTTTAGGAATGGAAATTCACTTTTATATTTTGCAGGAGTCGGAAACTTTTGCTTTTTAAGCAATTCTTTATCATCCTTGAACTTTTCATACGTTTCTTTGCGTTCAGCTAACATCTTATTGTAGATAAAGCGAACACAACCAAATCTCTTAGCTAATAATGCGGATTGTTCTTTGTTTGGTAACAAACGAAACTTGAAAGCTTTGTTTTGCTTGGCCATATCCATTCACCTCACTTTTGACCTTGATTTTCAATATATTTTTTGATGGTATCTATTGGAGCGCCGCCTGTTGTAAGTAGGCAGAAACTTCTTGACCAAAACATTTTTTCCATAGTTTTTTTCTTATATGTGGAAAGTCTCTTTTTATCAGTCGAGAACTTGCACTCTTATAGGCGTTGATGAACTTTGATAGTTCAGAGTTAGGATTTGCTTTGAATAAGATGTGGATATGGTCTTTATCATGATTCCATTCCACTAAAGAAATATTGTATTTACTTCCAATCTCAGCGAACATATCTTTTGCAAAATCAGATATTTCGCTATCGAACACTTGTCTACGGTATTTTACAACCAATACAAGGTGATAATGCAGTAAGAATACTGAATGATTATTACTATCTAATTTCATTGGTATATCAATCCTTTATTCCATCTAAGACTGGTTAGATCAAAACCTTTGGCTAAAGCCAACCGAAATTCATCTCCCACCTACTCATTGGTGCGATTCGCACCTTCACATTCCTTGAGGATGGGAGACTTCTTTCAGAAAGCCGTTAAAAAAGTGTATTGTGGCCCGGAAAAACATCTAAAGCCCCCCGAAACAGAACAATCAGGAGCAATTTACCAACTTGTCTCAGATACATAAATATTTTGCTTAAAGGATGCAATTGTTCAAGCAAACCCCATTCCTCGGCAACAGAAAAACAGGAGACACTTGGTAACATTTACTCGTATTTTGGAAAAGAAAAAATCCCCCCACCTTTTTGGTTGGTTTTTCTGAACAAACCTAATTATATCAGAGGTCCGGGCATTTTTTCACTTTAGCTGCTACTCTACTCTCTCCATTTCCATCATCCCTGTGCCCGCTCCCCCATTTGCTGCACTCGCCGTTCCCGATATGACAGGCATGCACATCCAGAAAATTTCCGGCTGGTTTTCAATTTTTCCGGCGGTGCGGTTTATCCGGATACATGAACATCTATATTAAAACCGTCCCGGCCTGGAAAACATAAGCAAAAAGACGGATGGACATGCTTCTTTAGGCTGGTAGACTAAAAATGAAAGGGATTACAAAAGGGAGGGATGGCGTTTTTGAAAAGATCCGGATTGTTTGTCGTATGTTTTGCGTTGTTGTTTTCGCTTATGCCCGGATTCCGTGGACAAGCGAAACAGGATGGGCATTGGAGAACAAGGGCAAAAGAACGCTGGGTGTCTCATGAATTGAAAAAGATGACAGTCGAGGAAAAAGTCGGGCAGCTGTTCATTGTTCATGCTTACGGAAAAACACCGGAGGATCCCGCCTACGCCGAAACGAATATCGAAAAAGGGCGTGGCGGCACAAACTTCAAAGAAATCATCGAAAAATACCATATTGGCGGCGTCATCTATTTCAACTGGTCGGATAATATCAGCACCCCTGTTGATGCCAGACAAGTGCAGCAGTTATCCAACGGGCTACAGAAAATTGCGTTAAAACAAAAGCCCCGCATTCCGCTCTTTATTTCTACGGACCAGGAAGGCGGCGCGGTTGCCCGTGTACTCGAACCGGGAGCCGTTTTCCCGGGGAATATGGCACTCGCAGCAACCAGGTCTGCAGCCAACGCGAAAAAGGCTGCAGAGATCATGGCGGTAGAACTGAAAAGTCTCGGCATCAATATGGACTTTGCCCCGGATCTCGATGTCAATGTAAATCCGGCCAACCCGGTGATCGGCGTCCGTTCATATTCAGAAAATCCGGACCTTGTCGCATCACTTGGCATTGCCCAAATTGCAGGATTTCAAAGCCAAAATGTAGCCGCCACCGGCAAACACTTTCCGGGCCACGGGGATACGAATGTCGATTCCCATTACGGCCTGCCTGTCATCCATCACGACTTGAAAACATTAAATCATGTGGATTTAAAACCGTTTAAGGCCGCGATTGCTTCCGGCGTTGACGCAATCATGACCGCGCACATTGTTGTACCGGCACTCGATGGTTCCGGCCTGCCGGCGACGCTTTCGAAAAAGATCATGACCGGCCTCCTCCGTGAAAAACTGAGTTACGACGGGCTGATTGTGACCGACAGCCTCGATATGTCCGGCGCAAACGTCCTTCCCCCCGGCCAAGTACCGGTAGCAGCATTCAATGCGGGCGCGGATATTTTACTCAATCCGCCCGATGTGGAAGTGGCCTGGAATGCTGTGCGAAATGCAGTAAAAACCGGAGAAATCAGCCGGAAACGCCTGGATGAATCTGTCGCGAGAATTTTACGGGTGAAATATGAACGCGGCATTGTCCGGAACCCGTTTACATCTGAAAAATCGCTAAGCTATTTCGGCACCCCTGAACATTTGAAAGCCGCACAAAAAATGGCGGACGAAAGCATCACAATGGTTAAAAACGAAAATCAAATATTGCCGCTGAATCAAACGAAAAAAATATTCGTAACCGGCCCATCTGTTGCAAACAGCAGCCGCCTTGCCGGCCTTCTGAAAGAAAAAGGGTTTATAACCGAAAATACGAGCACAGCGGCTGCGCCAACACAGGCAGAAACAGCTACGGCAGTTGGAAAAGCACAAAATGCCGACGTGATTGTCGCCGCCGCTTACAATGCAAATACCAATACCGCGCAACAGGCATTTTTAAGAGCGCTGAAAAAAACAGGCAAACCGGTTGTAATGGTTTCAATGGGCAATCCTTACGACATCATGGGCGCGCCTGATGTGGACGCGAATCTTCTGGCCTATGGAAACCGCAGCGTTTCTGTACAATCCGCTGCAAAAGCGCTCACAGGCGAAATCAACCCCGGCGGAAAATTGCCTGTCACCATTCCGGGGTACGCTCCGTTCGGCCACGGTCTTCATTACTAAAAGGGGGGGACTTGCTTGAAGAACAAAGGGGTAAAATTCGTTTTATGGGTTGGATGCATCATTTTGTTGGCAGCCGGGGCCATTCCGTCTCTTGACTTTGCATCCGGATATCATGGCCACCCGTCTTCCTGGGATGCACCCGGAAAAAGCTCAGCAATACTGCATAAAGGAACGCCCGCGTCTGCCGGAATGTCCCAAGGCCCGCTCACAGACATTGACAGAGCGGTAAATGACGCGATTGCGCAAAAAGCCATGCCGGGCGCTGTTGTGCTTGTCGCAAGGAAAGGCACGATCGCAAAAGAACAGGCATACGGATATGCATACCGTTATACAGACAACCAGTTTACAGAAGCATCTGCCCCGGTCCTTGCAAAAACAAACACCATTTACGACATTGCTTCGATCAGCAAATTGTTTACATCCATTGCAGCCATGCAGCTGTTTGAAAAGCGGAAATTTGCGCTTGATGACCCTGTCGCAAAATATATTCCTGTATTCGCGGAAAACGGAAAGGAGAACGTGACCATCCGCCAGCTGTTGACGCATACTTCCGGGTTTGAGGCGGGAATCCCGGTTTATAAAATGGGAACATCCCGCAAAGACCGGCTCGAAATCGTTCTGAAGCACGGGCTGCAAAATCCCCCGGGAACGGCGTACACGTACAGCGATTTAAACATGATTACGCTGGGCGTTTTGGTTGAAGTTGTGAGCGGGCAGCGGCTGGATGCTTATGTAAAAACGCACATTACCGCCCCTCTCGGCATGCGCGATACGATGTATAATCCGCCCGCTTCGTTAAAGGCGCGCATTGCCGCAACGGAATTTCAGCCGTGGACTGGAAGAGGGATGATCCGGGGGCAGGTGCATGACGAAAACGCGTGGGCGCTGGATGGCGTTGCCGGGCATGCGGGCGTTTTTTCCACCGCACATGACCTCGCTATCCTTGCGCAAACGATTTTGCAAAATGGCAAATATGCGGGTGCCCGGATTTTAAAACCGGAAACGGTCCGGCTGATGGAACAGAATATGAACAGCGCTTTTCCCGGCGATGATCACGGGCCCGGCTTTGAATTAAACCAGGGATGGTACATGGATGCGCTCTCCGATACAAACACAATGGGCCATACCGGCTACACCGGCACATCGATCGTGATCAGCCCGAAAAACCAAACAACGGTCATTTTATTGACCAACCGCGTTCATCCGACCCGGGACACTGTCTCGACAAACGGAATCAGGCGATCTGTTGCCCGGCTTGCGGCGGACGCCATCCCGGTTAACGTTCCGGATAAACGCGGCGCATGGTTTGCCGGTTACGGCGACAATAGAAAAGCTGTGCTGGAGGCGGATGTTGACTTGAAAAGGCCGGCGTT
The DNA here is from genome assembly GCF_000290615.1 of Heyndrickxia coagulans DSM 1 = ATCC 7050. Lineage (GTDB taxonomy): Bacteria > Bacillota > Bacilli > Bacillales > Bacillaceae_C > Weizmannia > Weizmannia coagulans. Next base: position 11,053 of record NZ_ALAS01000073.1, on the reverse strand, counting down.
TCTCCGTTTTTGGACCTGGTACCGTATCGAGCAAAACGCAGACTTTGGGAAAGTGGAGGTTTCAACAGACGGGAAAAACTGGACGAAAGCCGGCAATGCTTTAACCGGATCAAGCGGCAACTGGCGGCAGATGTCTATCCCGCTCCCTGCTGGCACGAAACATATCCGCTTTGTGTATGAAACCGACGGGTCAGTGAACGGCCGCGGCTGGTATGTGCTCCATCCGTCCATCGTCTCACACGGAAAAATTGCGAAAGTATCTTTTACAAGCCGTGATTGGGCTTTGCGGAACCGTTAAGGGGGGAAAATGGATGAAAAGGCTCGCTGCCATATTGGCGCTTATGATCTCTTTCAGCTGCCTGGCCGTGGTGCATGCGGCCCGGGGCAATCAGCCGCATGAAAAACAAAAACACCATTCTTTTCAGCTCGGTGCCGACGTTCTTTTGAAAGATAAGGTCCATTTGCTAAAAGGAAAACGGGTCGGGCTGATCACAAACCCGACCGGTGTCGACCAGTCATTAAACAGTATCGTCGACAGATTTGCCAGGAATCCGGATATTCATTTGACCGCCCTTTTTGGCCCGGAACACGGGGTGCGCGGCAGTGCGGACGCCGGCGCCTATGTCCCGTTTTATACAGATCCGAAAACGGGGCTTCCGGTTTACAGTTTGTACGGCGAAACGAAAAAGCCGACACCTGAAATGCTGAAGGATGTCGATGTGCTTGTCTTTGATATTCAGGATGTTGGCGCAAGATTTTACACTTATATTTACACAATGGCCTATGCGATGGAAGCAGCGAAGGAAAAAGGCATCCCGTTCATCGTGCTCGACCGCCCGAACCCGATTGGCGGCGCGAAAGTCGAGGGGCCGGTGCTTGATCCAGCCTATTCTTCTTTTGTCGGAATGTACCCGATCGCGCTCCGCCATGGGATGACAGCGGGAGAGCTTGCCAAATATTTTAACAAAGAATGCGGAATCGGCGCAGGTCTCACAGTTGTGCCGATGAAAGGCTGGCACAGGGATATGTACGCGGATGGCACCCCGCTCCAGTGGGTGATGCCGTCCCCGAACATGCCGACATTGGAAACGGCGATCGTCTATCCTGGTGCGGCGCTCATTGAAGGGACAAATATTTCGGAAGGCAGGGGTACGACCCGCCCGTTTGAGTTGATCGGGGCACCGTTCATTGACGGGGACTTGCTAGCGGAGAAATTGAATGCCCTCGGTTTGCCGGGCGTCCGCTTCCGGAGCGCGTCTTTTACACCAACAACCTCAAAATGGACCGGCAAGCTCGCAAACGGGATCCAAATCCATGTCACGGACCGCAATGCTTACCAGTCTGTTGAAACCGGCGTTGCAATGGTCAAAACGATCCATGACCTGTATCCCGGCCAATTCGCTTTCCGGGCAGAAGACAAAAACGGCATTTCTTATTTTGACCAGCTGATTGGAAACGGCTGGGTCAGGCAGGATATCAACCGCGGCACTTCCCTTAAAACCATTGCCCAAAAATGGCAAAGGGACTTGGGTGCCTGGAAGAAAAAACGGGAAAAATATTTGATGTATGATTGAAAAAACGCCCCCAGCCTGAGCCGGATTGGGGGCGTTTTGAACCCGCTTCAGGAAATGGGGGGAACATCCGTTTTTTTTCACGGTCATTTTCGTCAGCAAATGGCCACGCCTGTCTCTTCTATTGAACAAATTACGTAAAGAAACAGGCTGTGTTTCTACCCCTCTTCCACATTCTTAAATTGGTTGTAAAACATGTGATAATACCGTCCGCGGCGTGCCATTAGTTCGTCATGGCTGCCTTGTTCAATGATTTGCCCGTGGTCAATCACCATAATATGATCGGCATCGCGGATCGTATTCAGGCGGTGGGCGATGATGAAACTCGTGCGGCCCTCCATAATCGAAAGGAGCGCATCCTGGATATGCCGTTCTGTCCGTGTATCGATGCTGCTCGTTGCCTCATCCAGTATAAGCAAAGCCGGCTTTGCCAGAAAAACCCTTGCGATGGCCAAAAGCTGGCGCTGTCCCTGGCTCAAGTTGCCGCCGTTTTCCGACAAAACGGTTTCATATTTATCGGGCATCCGGTTGATAAAAATATCGGCATGGGCAAGCCGTGCCGCTTCTTCGACTTCTTCATCCGTCGCTTCAGGATTCCCGTATTTGATATTTTCCTTGATGGTGCCTGAAAATAAATACGTATCCTGAAGGACAAAACCAAAACTTCTTCTCAGACTATCCCGCGTATATGTACGAATATCCGTGCCGTCAATGAAAATCCGGCCTTCCGTGACATCGTAAAACCGGGTCAAAAGGTTCACAATCGTCGTTTTTCCGGATCCGGTAGGCCCGACCAGCGCCGTACGCGTGCCCGGCTTTGCCTCAAAGCTGATATTTTTTATAATCGGCACATCCTCGCGATACCCGAAGCTCACATTTTCAAACACAACATGGCCTTTTGGCTCCCGGAGCACGACAGCATCCTTTGCATCTTCCGGCTCTTCTTTTTCATCCAGTATGTCAAAAACCCGTTCGGCCCCGGCAACCCCTGACTGGAGGACGTTAAAAATATTCGCCAAGTTATTGAGCGGCCGCACAAACTGCCGGGAATACGTCAGAAAACTTGCGATTACGCCGACAGTAATCATGCTCTTCAAAGCCAGAACCCCGCCGACAACGGCAACCATGGCAAAGCCGAAGTTGTTAATCACGTTCATAAGCGGCATAAGAAACCCGGTCCAGATTTGCGCCCTCAGCCCGACCTTAAGCAAGGACTGGTTCACCTCTTCAAACGCCTTGATTGCTTTTTCTTCATGGTTAAAAGCTTTGACCACCTCAATCCCCGAGATTGTTTCTTCAATATGCCCGTTTAGCCGGCCGAGTTCCGCCTGGTTATTTTTAAACAGCACTGAAGTCCTCTTGGCAATTGTCCGCGTCAGCAAAAACACGAGCGGAACCGTACACAGGCTTGCAACCGTTAAAACCGGGCTTAAAATGATCATCATGATGAGAGTACCGAGAAGGGTAATGACCCCCGACATGAGCTGCGTCGCCGATTGGGAAATGGTATTGCTCACGTTGTCTATGTCATTCGACAGGCGGCTCATCAGTTCACCGTGGGGCCTCGCGTCAAAAAAAGCAACCGGGAGTTTTTGCAGCTTTTGAAACAGATGGCTGCGCAAACGCTGCACAATCCGTTGCGAAACACCGGCCATCAGCCAGCCTTGCAAAAAGGTTAAGGCAGCATCTGCAATATAAGCCGCTGTAAGAACAAAAACCATGATTTCAAGCAGGTTAAAATTGACCTTTCTGCCCGGCGGCATGGCATCAACGGCCCTGCCGATAAAATAGGGAATGCACAGCGTAAGGACGGAGTCGGCCACAATCAATGCAAGAATGACAGACAGCCAGTTTCTTTCCCTGCCAAAATAGGCCCAAAGCCGTTTTAACGTCCCTTTAAAATGCTTTGGTTTCTCGGCCGGGCCCCTGAACCGTGCCGCACCTCCCCCGCCCGGACGGCCCATCCGCAAAAAAAGCCCCGGTGCCTGATTTCCCTTATATCCGTTCGTTTGTCCGGCCATCCTGCAACACTTCCTTACCCATTTGCGATTGGTAAATTTCCTGATAAACCTGAGAGGTTCTGAGAAGCTCCTCATGCGTGCCCAAGCCCGCAACTTCCCCCTTATCCAACACGATAATTTTGTCCGTGTCCATCACAGAAGTAATGCGCTGGGCAATCAAAAGGCAAGTCAGCCCTTTCGCATATTTTTTTAACGCTGCCTTGATCCGCATTTCAGTCGCAACATCCACCGCACTTGTACTATCGTCAAGAATGAGAATTTCCGGATGCCTCACCAATGCGCGGGCAATCGAAATGCGCTGCTTCTGCCCGCCGGAAAAATTGACGCCGCTCTGGCCAATTAACGTATCATAGCCTTCAGGTGCAGCCGCAATGAAGTCATGTGCCTCAGCCAGTCTTGCAGCATGTTCGACCTCATCCATTCCCGCCCGGCCATTTCCCCATTGGATATTTTCACGGATGCTGCCGGTAAAAAGGATGTTTTTCTGCGGAACGATCGCAATTTTTTCACGCAGATCATGCGGATGAAAATGCCGGACATCCATACCATCTACTTTAAGGGACCCGCCCGTAACATCGTAAAAGCGCGGAATGAGATTCACCATTGTGCTTTTTCCCGATCCGGTTGAGCCGATAATGCCAACAGTTTCACCCGGATAAATGGTAAACGTGATATTTTTCAAAACCGCATCCTGCACTTGTCCGGTATAGGAAAAAGTGACATTTTCAAAATCAATTCTCCCTTTTTCACCCGTTACTTCATGTTTCAATCTGTTCGGGGAGGTTTTTTCTTCTATGGCAAATACTTCACCGATCCGAAAAGTGGAGGCCCTTGCCCGGACAAACATGTTAAACACCATGGAGATCATCATCAGCGATGTTGAAATTTGCGTCATATAATTGATAAAAGCAATAATATGGCCGACTTTCATTGTGCCATTGTCCACCCCGAAGCCGCCCATCCATAAAATTGCGACAATGCCGATATTGACCGTAAGCAAGATCGCCGGGCTGAAGATGGACATAATTCGGATCGAAGAAGCCGAGCGTTCTTGCAGGCGGCGGTTTGCCACGCTGAATTTTTCCACTTCAAATTGAAACCGGTTAAAAGCCTTCACAACACGGACACCGGATAAATATTCCCTCATGATGCCGTTCACGCGGTCGAGCGCTTTTTGCACCTTCATAAACAATGGAAAGCCCAATCTCATGTTCGTTATAATGAAAATAATGACAATCGGCACAACAACTGCCAGCACCACAGAAAGCTGCGGGTCCAGCCGGACTGCCATGATCAAGGCGCCGATTGCCAATAGCGGCGCTTTGACAAACATGCGCATTAAACCATTGATAAAGTTCTGTACCTGGGTGACGTCATTGGTAAGCCGCGTGATGAGTGAGGCCCGGTCAAATTGATTGATGCTTTGGAAAGAAAGCGCCTGGATTTTCCGGAACAAATCCGACCGCAATTCCGCCCCAAAGTTTTGCGACACGATGCTTGCGAGCGTGCTCCTTAATGAGGCGGCAACCGCGCCGCACGCTGTGATGAATAACATCACGCCGCCCATCTTTAACACATATGGCATATTTCCGGATGCCACACCGACATCAATGATTTTTGACAGGATCGCCGGCTGCATCAAATCGCAGAGTGCTTCACACATTAAAAAGAAAACAGCCGTACTAAAAAGTTTCCAGTACTTTTTGGCATACTTGTTTAAAAAATGCATCGGATCATTCCACCTTTTAACGTTGCGGAAATCAATTTTTGCTTACGCCTTTTTATCCGTCTGGTGATCGCCTTTTGACACTTTTAAATTCTCAGCAAGCCGCTGCAGAAATCCAATAAACAGTTCCTGCTCCGCTTCTGAGAATTGGCTTAATCCATTGCTCAGCTGCTGGAGATAAGCGGTTTTTGCTTCCTTAATGATTTCTTCTCCTTTTTCTGTCAGGGACACCATTTTTACGCGGCCATCGCGGGCTGACGCCACGCGCCGGGCGTATCCCCATTTTTCAAGCCGGTCGATCATTTGCGACACCGTGCTCATGCTGACATTGAAATGGTCGGCAAGGCTCCCCATCGTGCACTGCCCGGACCTGCCGACATGCCGCAACAATATCCACTGTAAACGTGTAATCTTTTTATCTTCATTTGCCAGCCGCCCTTCCCGCAGATGCCGGTTAATATACCGCCAATGCGTAAGGAACTGGTCCATTTTGCTATCTTCCATAACGGAACGCCTCCTGGAATCAATTACTTTATTTAGTTTACTAAAGTAATTGGGGACTGTAAAGCGCTGCATCAAGAAAAGATAAGCATTCCAGTTGTTTCCCGCTTTCATTTTATCAACTTTTTTGTTGCCTTTTTCAAAGACTTTGGGCATCTGTTCAAGAAAGAAAAGCGTTTCGACACTGGCGGATTTGGTTTACATGAATTCCATGAGCAGAAGCAATTTCGTTCATCGTTTTTTCTTCTTTTAAGACCTCTAGCACGACTTGAGTTGTAAATTCTGGCGTATATTGTTTTCTCATAAACCTACTTTAACATCTCCTCATTTCGTGTCTAGTTTTATGGGTCCATTATAGTTTTTTACATGTTTCCTTTGAAATCCTTACACTTTATATTCGACAAAAGTAGCCAAAATCCTTGCCAAATCTGGAATTTTTGCTTATTCAGCAAGCCCCAACTTAGCAAAGAGAAATTAGAAAAATTAAAGGAGTTGTTACAGCGATCAGGACTGTTGCAGTAATAAAATAGGAATTCTTTTTAGAGATTTTCCGCTTTGTAAACTGTAACAGAAAACATTAAAACAAAAAGCCGGCATGCTGCCGGCTTTTTTTATCTTAATAGAGTCTCCTGATGCTGTTGAAATGGGAGTTCCAGTAAGGGTTGCTTAAGCTTTTGATTGAGACGCTCTTGTCCGAATCAGAGATAAACTGGTTGTTTCCGAGATAGATACCGACGTCCGAGATTCCGGATTTGTAGGTATTTTCAAAGAAAATGAGATCCCCGGGCTGCGGGTTGCTTACTCTGTAGGAGTTGCTGTAGAATCCTGCTGCATCCAGACGGCCAATGGATTTGCCGGCCTCTTTAAGTACATAGTAAACAAAACCGCTGCAGTCAAATCCGGCTGGCGTTGTGCCACCGAAACGGTATGGTGCGCCGATATATTTTTGTGCAATTTGTGCCACTGCAGAGCCGCTGTAAGAGCCTGAATTTGAACTTGATACAACGTTTTTGGAAACGGACCTTGAGCCGCTTGCTTGTGAGCTGCTTGTGCTTGCCGAGCTGGATGAACTGCTTCCATTTGAGCTGCTCCCGGCGTTAGACGAACTGCTTGCAGTACCGGACGATTGATTAGATTGTGAGCTGCCCGCTTGTGAACTGCTTTGCGTGCTGGTTGAACCATTTGCAGTTGTGCTGCCCGAATTGTTGGACGAACTGCTTGCCGTGCTGGACGAACCGCTTGTCTGTGAACTTGCGCTTCCTGCGTTAGAAGAGCTGCTTGCTGTGCCAGACGATTGATTGGATTGCGTGTTGCTTCCATTCGAGCTGCTTGCAGCACTGGATGGGCCGTCCACTTTTAAAGCACTTCCGGCAACAATCCAATCAGAGCTTAAATGGTTCCATTCTTTCAATTGGGAGACGGTCACGCCGAATTTTTGCGCAACGCCGGAAAGCGTGTCCCCTGATACAATTTTATATGTGCCGTTTGGCGCTGTGCTTCTTTGCGCCGCAGCACTTTTGGCGGTGTTATTTGCAGCGCTGCTGTTGGCAGTGCTGTTGTTGGCGTTACGATTCGCAGTACTGTTGGCAGTACTATTGGCAGTACTGCTGGTTGTAGCGGAAGAACTGTTAATTTTCAGGATATCTCCGGCATAAATTAAATCAGAGTTTAAATGGTTCCACTCTTTCAATTGGGATACTTTAACGCCGTATTTTTTTGCAATGGCGGAAAGCGTGTCCCCTGATACAATTTTATATTTTTTTGGTGTATTAGACGGCACCTTAAATTTCTGATTCGGATAAATAATATCGCCTGTCAAATGGTTATCACTTTTAATTTGGGAAACCGTTGTATGGTATTGTTGGGAAATCTTCCACAACGAATCTCCTTTTTTGACCGTGTATGTAGCTGCTTCCGTTGATGCAGAACCTACAATTAAAGACGCTAATGTCATGCCGGCGGTAACAGACAATACTTTTTTTCGAGTCAAGATCGAAAACCTCCTGGATGTTTAAAAAAATTTTCATTGGCTATATATTAAGGGTCATGGTTTGTTTCACTGACAAATCCTATTTTAAAAAAATACATTGCTACTTTCAATCATTCTATGAAAACGTAATTCAACTGTAATCTCATAGAAAATTTACCATTTTAGGAATATAGTTGTGATAAAACCAATTTATATAGGAAAAAAGTTGTGTTTCTATTTAATCCGCAAAAAAATCCCTCGCTTTGGCAGCGATGAAGCATTGTTTCAGAAACCCGGTGTATAGGAAAAGTCCCACAAATAATCGGCGGCCTCTCTTTTGCATGGATCCTGGGGGATGTCACCGGGTGAATAAAATATTTTTGCTTCCTCGCTAAATCATGTGGGAAGAAGAAGTAGCTTCGGAGGTTTTACATGGAGTGGCGGGCATGATAGACTGTTGTGCGAAAGCCAATTTTCCTTATTAATTGGCGGCTTGGCTTCGTAATCATGCCCGCAGAGGCTCCATGTCAAACCGACTATGATTTTATCTTTCCCCATACCAAAGAACGAAGAGCCATATTTTTTGTCCCATTCCTTCAATTCAGCCACCATCACTTCAGTGGCAGGGATTTTTTCAGTCATTCTGATTGCCCCTTTAAATGAACTTTCTGATTTGTATAAATTCATATTAGCTTGTTTTGATCCGTAACGCATTAGCCAAAATGTCAAATCATTGAGCGGAATTCTTTGCATTTTTTAAAATTGTTATTATTCCGAATGAACTTCCCATCTCTGTAAGGAAGGCTGTCTCCGTAACGAAACAAACCCCCCCGGTTCGTGAGCGGAATCTTTCACACGAACTAGGGGGGCTTTTCATTGCTATATGACACTCTAAGACCGGCTTTCGGGACTTCAATCCAGTATATCGCTGCGAACGCGCCGAGCTGTTTGCTGCCGGAAGCGGGCTGTTTTTAAACTGTGCTGCCGGCCCGGACGTTCGCGCATCCTGGCAGCCGGCTCTTCTTTCGGCGAATCTGGTCAGGTCCTGTTTCTTGCCTTTATCATGAACCCGGCTAATATCAAAAAGATGGCGGCATCCAGCGCAATGAAGTTGATCCATTCGTTTAATTGAAATCCCCAAACTTTTTCCAGTAAGCTCACAGGGTATTTCATTACCGGATCTTTAAAGATGCCGGTGATTGCAACATGTGCAATCAAACCGCCGGCAACAATCTGCACCAATGAAATTTTGTCCAGTATTTCAGAAAAGAACTCGAAGAAAGCGAGTACAGTCGTTAAGCTTAAGGCCATGCCAGCCATCGTGTACAGCAAATTGGCGGAAATGCCGGACGTGATCAAAACACTGTCCATACAGACGAGAAAATCAGCCGCAAGCACAATTAACAGCATTTTGGCGGCCGGGATGCTTGGAACGGGCCTTGCCTCGGAATCAGGCTGGATGGAACTTACAAAACGGAAAGCAATATAGAGGAGAATCATCCCTGACAAGACGCGGAATCCCGGAATCCCTGTTAAATACTGAATCATCGCAACATAAATTGTACGGCTGGCTGTCAGACATACAACGATATAAAAAAACAGACGCTTTGGCTCATAGCCGTATTTCCGGACCACGGTTGTAATAATAAGAAGATTATCCAGATCACTAATCAGGTTGAGCAAGTAAATTTTTAAAATCACAAAAACACGTCACCCCTGCCTTTGCCAATCCATTTCGAGAACGGAAAAACAGCATCGCACGCCGATCCCTCTATTAATATATTTGGACAAAAGCAAAAACAGACGCAGCAATAATTTTTCTGATTGAAAAAGGTATCAAAGAAATCAATTAGAGCATTCCTGTAATGAAAGAAATTTGAGGTTTGCACAAAAAACCCCGCTGATATGGTTCAAGGTGTGCAAAGCTTCGAAGCAATTGATATCCAAGGAGGAACCACCATGAATTATACTCAGAACAACAACATTACATAACCAGCAAAGACATGAGGTACACAAAAATCATAAAAATGAGTACAGTGAAGATAATGGTAAGAAAATGAACAGAAAAATTTGCCGGAACAAAAATACCCTTCTCGATCTCTCTTCTTTTCCTTGCGTACTGCAACGCCGCCGTAATTCCAGTGATAAATCCGATCACACATGCGAAAATGCCCAAAAGGATGGCGAGTGTATTAATATATGGACTGGAGGCGATCCTTATGGTGAAGTGCAAGGAAGTCGTTAAAAAACCAACCCCAATAATGGAAATGGCTGTGCGGATCCATGCAAGAAATGTCCTCTCATTTGCCAGGTGCTGCTGGGCAAACTTCACACTGCCCTGCACCGTCTTTTTTTGGTTCTCCATAGACTGCTGCAACTCCAATCTGTGTAAAAATGCGTATGCTTTTTAATTGTTGTGGTTTTTCCTAGAATGATTCACAGAATTTCCTTGATAACACCAAATCCCATATCTATCAAGGTATTCAGCTAAACTGGCCATGTATCAAATAAATACAAAAAGAATCCATTTCTGATAAGGTTAAAACATCCACGAAATAACCATCAGAAAGGATTCATATATTCGGCTACTTTACCACAAATAACGCTAAATTTCAATCGTCAAAATAATTTATCAAATGATGGAGGTTCTCTTTCTTCTGATACGGGTGAATTCATCTTTAGAAAATTCGATGAGAAAATTGTTTTTTCGAAAACGATCACTCAATTTCTTCATTATCGTTGGTTGAAACTCACTCCCCACAGAAACAGCCTGCCATTGAAAAATACAGAGAATATGGACATGAGAAGTTCATTTATTTTTGTATCGCATGCGTTTTCAATGCCGGAGTACTATTCATACGATGCGCCATGCAGCCTGAAACCGAATTTTCCAGGCATTTGTTTTCCATAGACCCATGGCAAAAAATATCGTATAATTTGTCGTATGAGGGAGGTGAAAAAGTGGATAAAGGAATTGACCAGAATGTGATTTTGCAGGCCATCCATGAACTATCGGACCAAATTAAATCCGTGGAAAAAAATCTGTCCGAACGGATGAGTGAGCTGGAAAGCAGAATGGAGGCACTGGAAACGAGAACGGCGTCTTTAGAAGAAGGCCAAAAAGAAATTAAAGAACAGGTCAGAAAAATTGACAAAAAACTGGATATCCTCAATCGCAGCTCTGAGGAGTAAAAATTTTTCGTGATAATTTAACTATCCCCCCCAAAAATGCGGCTAAATATGTAATAATTTAAATAATTAGAGC
>NZ_ALAS01000072.1 GCF_000290615.1 Heyndrickxia coagulans DSM 1 = ATCC 7050 | reverse complement strand
CGGGATCACACCTGGTCCAAACCTGAGTAAGCGCAGTCTTGAACACCGAATATACCCGTACCTTCTTAGAAACTTGAAGATTACACACCCTAATCACGTGTGGGGTATTGACATTACTTATATCCGGCTTCAAAAAAGTTGGATGTACCTGGTGGCGCTCATTGACTGGTATTCCCGCTATGTCGTTAGCTGGGAGATAGACCAAACCCTTGAGATCGACTTTGTGCTGGAAGCAGTGAAACGGGCATTCTTAGTCGCCAGGCCAGAGATCTTAAACAGTGATCAGGGCAGCCATTTTACCAGTCCCAAATACACGGATCTGGTGCTTGAGAACACGATTAAAATCAGCATGGACGGCAAAAAAAGAGCCCTTGACAATATCATTACCGAAAGGCTTTGGCGAACCATCAAGTATGAGGAAGTATATTTA
>NZ_ALAS01000071.1 GCF_000290615.1 Heyndrickxia coagulans DSM 1 = ATCC 7050 | reverse complement strand
AGAAGCTAAGGAACTATACAGGAAAAATAGCGAAAAATTGCAAAAAGCAATTGAGAAAGTATCCCCTATATTAAGAAATTAGAACGTGTGTGAATGCTAAACTAAAGTAGACCATTCCTGCTAGATAAAAATGAACACTTTTACTGAGTGGATTTAAGTCAATATTTTGGACACCAATAAGTGAAATTTAATTTTGATCTCATGCCATATTTTTCATGACATCGCTGGTCGCTTGACA